>JBKEAO010000144.1:0-2530 GCA_047972335.1 Anaerocolumna sp.
AATAAAGAAGTTGTGTGAATACAAGAAAGTGGAAATTATCGAAGGTGCAGTTTGTATGGATCATGTACATATCTGTGTTAGTCTTCCACCAAAGTACAGTGTCTCACAATTTGTAGGATATTTAAAAGGTAAATCAGCTCTTATGGTATATGATAAATTTCCAGAGAAACTGAACAAATGGAATAAGTCATTCTGGGCACGTGGATATTATGTATCAACGGTAGGTAATATCACAGAGGAAACTATTAAAAAGTATATACAAGAACAAGAAGAATCAAAAGAAGAACAAAGAAGAGAATAAGAGCCTCTTTTAGAGGCAGATGGTAACAAAGCTTGCGATACCACCTTTTAGGTGGGCATGCAACAAGCCCTTATAGGGCTAATATCAAACCACCACTTGAAGTGGTGGTTGCTGACTTTAACTCTTTTGGCAGATAATATTTCTTGTCTAAACCCAATTCAAATACACCATTTAATGCAGTGCATAATTGACTTTCTGTGTAGGTAGCTGTATAAAATGAATCTTGCTAGTTCATAACATTCATATTTCTCAGCGCTTCCAAGATATCTTCTATTGCAAAATGAGTTTCATACTGGTCAAGTTTGATCTCCAACAGCCGATAAACCAATAGTGCTGTATAACAATCGGAGAGAATGCATTTCGTGTTTACGCTTTTTCAACTCAATACCATCAAGATATTTTTGAAGAATGTAGTAAAAAGCGTTATGCTCATCCATTGGCCCATATGGTGCAGAATGCTTTAAAAACAGGTAATCCGAATCCATCTTTGGACGACCATTTGTGAAATAATCCAGAATGGCCAACTTTACTTCTGGCAAAAGTGGCAATTGTAGAAAACGCCCGGTTTTGGATTGCGTAAACTCAATAGCTTCACATGCCCACTTAATGCAACTGATTTTAAATATCCGGATGTCCCCAGCTCTTATTCCCAGAAATGCAGCAAGTAAGAGAACAGCATAATCTTTTTTGCCAATAGGGGTACTACGGTCAACCGCTGAAAGTATACGCTGTAATTCATTTGCGGTAAAGTAAGATGGTACTGGATCTTCTGAGTGGATAGATATCTGTGGAAACAGCTTTCCTAAATCTTTCGGACACTCTCCTGATGCAGCAAAAAACTGAAGTGCATCACGCAAGGTATAAAGCAGTCCTTCGCGGGTAGAAACTGCGTAATCCTTTTTGGTTTGTAAATACTGATAAATAACTTCTGCTGAAAGATTCTCTAATGATGAAAATTTTAGACTCTCCCAAAATAAAAAGAATCGCTTCATGATTTCGGATATATGTTGCACAGTCTTAGAGGCTAGGTTTCGTTTCTCTTGCTCAGTGACATATAAATCATAAACTCAAACTTCGCAGTTAAGATTCTCTATTATGCTTGATAAATTCAGTCGATACACAATATTTATTATTATGATACAGACTTTTTTATAGTTGTGACTATGATGAATTTGTGAAGTTACTTATGGTTTATCATCTTTGGTTTAGATAAAAAAAGTTCACTGTTCGACTGTCCTTTAGGAGTTTGAACTTTTTTTATCTGCCTTTTCCAAAAATTGTAAACCGTTAGTAACTTCCAAATTAGGAATCGGAACAACAATAAAAAAGTCTGTATCATGATAATATTGATAAACTAAATGCTGAATTTATCAAGTAGTCGAATAACTTTTTTTGTGCGAAGTTTGAGTCATAAACCTTTTGCAGCAAATCCAATGAGGGTATTTCTTCATTAAGGTGCTTACTGGTAATAACACCTTCTGCATAAAACTCAAAAAGTACGCTAATGCGCCTTCTTAGATTTGTGTAGTATGATCTGTTTTATGTCTTCTTTTCTGCTTCATAATGTTCATCAATAAAAAGAAAGTCAGTAGTTTTTTCAAAGTGTGTCAGTTTTTTTGCGGCTAAATAAAGATAAAGCTGATAATAAGTAGTTTTATAATGCTCTAGTGTTTTGCAGAGTAACGATTTTCCGTTAGGAAAAATACTACGTCCAAAGAAAGCTGTGGTAATAAGGTTGTTTCAATATTCATCTTAAATTCTCCTCGTATAAATAAGTCTGCAGCCAAGTAAAACAGGTTACAGACTTATTCTTTTTTATGATATAGATGAGGGAGCACTATTACATCTAGGAGATTCTACTCCATCCATGCTGGTCATCCTTTTCGCATCTATATAGTTAATAGTTATACTTTATAATCAGATATCCCAAATGCTATAATGATTCTCATAAGAATCGTAGCTGTGGTTGCTGCCTCGTTTCTCCTGCAAAACATTATGTTATTGCCTTGAAAGCTTGCAGCCCGGACGATACACCAAGACTTATTACACAAATGCTGCACTCCAGTACTAGCCTCCAGCAGGGTATTTTTACTGGTTAAATGCTGATAACGCGAGGTTTAGGTCGGTGTATTGGTTTGGGATAATCCATGATTACTTTTCTTCATTACTAACAGAAAGGTGGTGATCATCCATGAAGAAATCGATTACCTGTCAACGCTTTTTATTGGA
>JBKEAO010000090.1:0-3487 GCA_047972335.1 Anaerocolumna sp.
AAGTCAACCCTTTTATCTCTAATAGCTGGGTTAATTAGCCCTGACTCTGGCGAAATCATTATAAATAATAAGGATATTAAATCATCAGGGAAGAATATTGGCTATATGCTACAAAAGGATCACCTTCTAGAATGGAGATCCACATTAAAAAACCTAACCTTAGGACTAGAAATACAACATAAATTAACAGAAAGCAGTTATGTTGTTATCAATGATCTGCTATCAACTTATGGTCTTATCACATTTAAAAATTCAAGACCTTCAGAACTTTCAGGGGGCATGAGGCAAAGAGCCGCACTGATTAGAACCCTTTTATTAGAACCAGACATTTTACTTCTTGACGAACCCTTTTCGGCACTTGATTACCAGACTCGGATTGAAGTATCAGATGATATCTGGGGCATCATAAAAAAAGAAAATAAAACCGCAATTTTAATTACCCATGATATTTCCGAAGCAGTTTCCATGGCAGATAGAATTATAGTACTTTCTAAAAGGCCTGGAACTATAAAAAGTGTCATCCCTGTTAATCTAACTGTAGAAGATAGAACTCCTTTTCACGCTAGAAGTGCACCAGAATTTAAAGATTATTTTAATCTAATTTGGAAGGAGTTAAGCCAGAATGAAAATGACGAAAAAGAAATTACTTAACTCTTACACTACCCCCATTTCAGCTTCCCATCGGACCTATATCAATCAACATTTTAACAAAATCAGGTTCATCAGAATAATTCAATTTGTTATTATCATAAGCTTTTTGATATTTTGGGAAATATCAAGTAGAGTTGGATTATTAGATGCCTTTATCTTTAGTAGCCCTTACAGAGTAACAAGGATTTTTATATCCATGGCAAGTGATGGAAGTATCTTTTATCATATTGGCATTACCCTAATTGAAACCTTTATCAGCTTCTCTCTTGTAAATATATTAGGGGTGGCAATTGCTATCTTATTATGGTGGAATAATAATTTGGCTAAAATATTAGAACCTTATCTTGTAGTCTTAAATAGTCTTCCAAAATCGGCCTTGGCCCCAGTTTTCATTGTGTGGCTAGGCAATAATATGAAGACCATTATCGTTGCTTCTGTGTCAGTTGCAGTATTTGGAACCATTATTAATCTATACACAGATTTCACCAACGTAGAAGCCGATAAAATAAAGCTCATACAAACATTAAGAGGTCGTAAGAAAGATATCTTATTAAAGGTTGTTCTTCCAAGCAACATCCCCTCCTTAATTAGCATTATGAAAGTGAATATAGGCTTATCCTTGGTGGGTGTTATTATCGGGGAATTTTTAGCCGCAAAAGCAGGACTTGGCTATTTAATTATCTATGGCAGTCAGGTTTTTAAATTGGACCTCGTCATCATGTCCATTGTCATCTTATGTATACTCGCTACTATCTTGTATCAAGTGCTGGCACATTTTGACAAAAAAATGAATTCTCATTCCTGACATCCTTATTTTACTCATTAATCAGCTTAAATAACCTATATGGCTAAAACAATCTATCTTTTTATCCCCTAATTCCACTTTTATTACACTGATATTCCATTATTCACTCTTATTCACCCTTTGCATATAATGGTATAAAATGTAAAGGAGTGAAAACTTTTATGTCTGAAAATCCTGATAAATTAAAGCAAACAGATTGTCCATCTTGTGGTGGTGGTTGGTCTAATTATCCTTGGGGACCAGGAAGACCTCCTTGGGGTCCAAATAGACCTCCTTGGAGTCCTGGTAGACCTGGTCCTGGGGGCCCGGGACATGGGCACCGCCCTGGACACGGGTTTGGTCATGATCATGGTCACGGTCATGGCCATGGTCCTTGGGGTAATTGGGGACCATATGATTCATATAGTCCAGGTCCTAATAGAAGGGGTCCAAACGACAGATGGTAATTAGCAAAATAATAATGTAAAAAAACAGACCTAAGACGGGGCAGTTTAATGCCCTATCTAGGTCTAAATTTTTAGATACATTCACTTCATTAATAACTAATAATAATACCACCATCTCCAGCATACATCGTACTTACACCGTTGGTATTAACAATAAAACTATCTTTAAAATTAACTCTTTTTAATATTTCATTCTTTATATATACTGCGCGTTCCATATTATTACAATGAGCAATGCCAAGTATCCTCTCTTCTGGCTTGTTAGCATCTTCTTTTACCATATTCGCCATAAGAAGAAGAGCTTTATCAATTCCCCTTGCTTGATCAAGCTTACATATAGTCCCATCTAAAGTTCTACCCATAACAGGCTTAATGTTTAATACACTAGTTAAAATAGCCTTTAAACCTGTAAGTCTTCCGCTCTTTCTTAACGTATCAAGATTTTCTAATACAAACTTTGTTTGCATTTGATTATTAAATTCTTTTATTAGCTCAACAACTTCACTGAAAGTTTTTCCATTTTCCACTAATTCCTGAATTTTTTTCGCTATAAGTGTCTGACCTACAGATGCAGAACAAGAATTTATTACCTCAATATTTTTATGTGGATGTTCTTCTAAATAAAGCTTTTTACCAAGTTCAGCACTATTATTTGATCCACTTAAGTTAGCGGATAATGTAACAACATAAATATCTTCATCTCCACCATAAAGTTCCATATATGCTTCTGGAGAGGGGCAAGAGGATTTAGGACTATTAGGACTCTCTGCAACAATTCTTAAAAATTCCTTCTGGTTAAAAGTTTCGTCATCTACAATAACTGTATCGTCCACTTGTAAAGTTAATGATACCCTTTTATAATGACTATCCTGTTTCATTTCTTCTGTTAAATCTGTACAACTATCTACAATTATTTTGTATGACATAATACATCCTCCCGGTTGCTCTTTATATTTTAGAAATAATTACCATTTCATTATATTCCATTAACCATAACATGTAGTTTTGATTACTATTAATCATAGCATATGATAGCTGTTTTTTAAAGATATTTTTATAGAAAATTTTTAATTCAATCACTATATTTAACAATACCATACTATATGGCACTAAAAGTTTCATATATATTGTAAAGTTACTATTAAAAAAGACTATATCCATAGAAATGCTTCACAGCTTTCCTACAGAGTATAGTCTTTCCAAGAACAAATTTATTAATCTGATACTAGTTCAAAGGCCCCATTAATATTGTGGCTATGGCAAGGCTGAGGCTTTTTCTCTAGCATCATTTTCTTACAACGATATTGTTTTTGTTTTTGCTTTTATCTATTCTTTTATCAGTGTTTTTGTTTTTGCTTTTATCTATGCTTTTATTTTGCTAATTCAATTAAGATATCATTGCTTCTAGCAATAAATTTAGTCATAGCTTCTGGTGTTAAAGGTTTATGGCTTAACATTGCAAGGTCATAAAGCTGTTCACAAAGCATATCAGTAAACTCTCCAGTCTCGTGTTCAAATACATAACGAACCAACTTGTTGTTAGCATTTAAAACTAGGGTTTCACTAGTATCAAACATGCCAGGAT
>JBKEAO010000029.1:0-14524 GCA_047972335.1 Anaerocolumna sp.
TAAATCACCTCCGTTGAAATTTATTTTAATCTTTTTATTGCAATTTAAGTGCTGTTCTACTAAACTAGACATATGGGTTTCTCCTTTGTTTGTTTTTGTTCGCACTTAAATTTTAACAAATTTGAAACCTTTTTTCTATGCAATTTTGTAATTATTATTTCACTTAAAAAGTGAAATGCAATAAAAGATGAAAATACAGTAACTATGTGGTGCTACGCACCATTTAATAAATTATCATGAATAATTCAGGTATAATATTTTAAAAAACATAATATTTAAAAATGTAATATTAAAAAAAATGTAATATTAAAAAAAAATTAATATTTAAAACAACAGTTATTTTTTTTGACCGTAATAAGCATTCTTTCCATGTTTTCTTAGGTAGTGCTTATCTAAAAGTTCTTGTTGCATGGAAGGGATATTACCATTAGACAAGGATAGGTTATGCCATGCCATAAAGGCAACCTCTTCTAGTACGACTGCATTATGAACAGCATTGATTGGATCTTTGCCCCAAGTAAATGGGCCATGGCTGTAAACTACTACACCAGGCATATCTAGAGGGTCAATATTATGGTCTTTAAATCTTTCAATAATGACAGTACCAGTGTTTTTTTCATAGGAGTCTTTGATTTCTTCTGGAGTCATTTTCCTCGTACAAGGGATTTCGCCATAAAAATAATCAGCATGGGTTGTTCCAAGTGCAGGAATTCCAATTCCCGATTGTGCAAAAGTAGTAGCCCATCTTGAGTGAGTATGGACAATACCTTTTATTCCTGGAAATGCTTTATATAACTCTATATGGGTTGCAGTATCAGAAGATGGGTTAAGGCTTCCCTCTATCACGTTTCCGTCTAGATCAACGACAACCATATCCTCAGCTTTCATTACATCATATTCTACGCCAGAGGGTTTAATTACGACATAGCCACTTTCCTCATCTAGGGCTGAAACATTACCCCAGGTAAAGGTTATAAGGCCGTATTTAGGTAACAGCATATTAGCTTCAAATACCTGTTTTTTTAAGGATTCTAACATAGTATCTCCTGTCCGTGCACGGGCACATATTTAGCTGTTTATATTATCTTAGTTTCCAAGCAATATCTTGTAGGAATAATAGTTGTTTTAAGTCCTGTACCTTTGTATCTTTAGAGATATGAATATATTCAATTCCCATAATTTCAGCCCAGTCAATCATCTGAGAAGCTGTGATGGAATAAGAGAATACAGTATGATGTGCTCCACCTGCTAAAATCCAGCATTCTGCGCCAGTTTTTAAATCAGGAAGTGCTTTCCACATTACTCTTGCTACTGGTAGGTTAGGCATTTCAAGTGTAGGTTTTACAGCTTCTATATCATGGATAATTAAGCGGAAACGTCCACCCATATCTACTAAAGAAACAACAATTGCTGCACCAGCTTTTCCTTCAAATACAAGTCTTGCAGGGTCAGCCTTACCACCTATACCAAGTGGATGAACTTCGATTTTTGGTTTATTTGCAGCTAAGGTAGGGCAAACTTCAAGCATATGAGCACCAAGT
This sequence comes from Anaerocolumna sp., assembly GCA_047972335.1. Lineage (GTDB taxonomy): Bacteria > Bacillota > Clostridia > Lachnospirales > Lachnospiraceae > Anaerocolumna. Next base: position 1,542 of record JBKEAO010000029.1, read on the forward strand.
GATAATTCATTACCTTTGGTAAGATCATAAGTATAATCTTCCATAAAGGCTGTTCCGCCATCTAAACCTTCTGCCATTTGTTTCATAATGTGTGTTAATGCAGATACTTTCCAATCGCCTTCTCCACCGTAACCATATCCTGCTTCCATAAGTCTCTGACTTGCAAGCCCAGGTAGTTGATCCATTCCATGAAGATCTTCAAATGTATTTGTGTAAGCACCATATCCGCCTTGAACCATTACCTTTTTAAGTGCCACTTCAACTTTTGCCTGATAACGAATGGATTCCATATTATCAGTAGCAATTTCATATTTTTCTTTATATTCAGCTATAACAGCATCAATTTCTTCATTGGTTACAGCATTTATAACTTCTACCAAATCACCAACAGGAGTGGTGTTAACTTGCCAGCCAAATTTAATTTGTGCTTCAACTTTATCACCTTCAGTAACTGCAACTTGTCTCATGTTATCGCCAAAACGAATTACTTTAAGATTTTTACTTACACTTGCACCTACAGCAGATCTCATCCAGCTTCCGATTTTTTCTCTAACATCTTCATCTTCCCAATATCCAACTACCACTTTACGAGGCATACGAAGTCTTGTTCCAATAAAACCATGTTCTCTATCACCATGAGCGGACTGATTTAAGTTCATAAAGTCCATATCAATTTCATTATTAGGAATTTCACGGTTATATTGTGTATGAAGATGTAAATAAGGCTTTTCTAACACTGCTAATCCGTTAATCCACATCTTAGATGGGGAAAATGTGTGCATCCATGTAATAATACCAGCACAGTTTTCAGAATAATTAGCTTCTTTTATAATTTTTGTAATATCATCAGGTGTAGTAACAATTGGCTTAAAAACCACACTGCAAGGTATCTCATTTGCTGTATTTAAATTTTCAGCAATAATTTGAGAATGTTTTGCAACTGCTTTTAATGTTTCCTCTCCATATAGATGTTGAGAGCCGGTAATAAACCAAAATTCATATTTCTTTAATGTAGACATAATAGGGCCTCCTTAAGTATTATAATAATTTTCATATTAAAAGTATTACTGTTAAGTAAACTATAGTTAGTGTACACATTTTATAATTACCTACTCAAATAGTAAAGATAAAAATCCAACATGTACGTACAACTTATGATTTTATTCTATATGATAATATTAAAAATTGCAAGTTAAATATAAGAATTAAAAAAATATTATAGTAGGGTTTGGGATCAGAATAAATAAGGGATAATCATCTGATGATTATCCCTCTATAATTTTGATGGAACCTCTTAATTTAAAAGAGGGAACCAAAGTAGTTTGTTCTATATATTCTGAATTTTGAATGGTTTGTAGTAAAAGCTTAGCAGATTTTTTACCTAACTTTTTAAAGGGGTAAACAGCAGAGGTTAAGTTATATACTATTTGTTTGGCAAGAAAGGAATTATCAAAGCTTACCAAAGATATGGTTTCAGGTACGGATAAATTATTTCTTTTTAGAAGCTGTATCACTTGTGCAGCTACAAGGTCGTTGTAGCAAACAAGGGCAGTAATGTTTTTAAATCTCTCTAATATTATTTTGTCCATACTTCCATCAAATAAATATTTAAAATCTTCTGTGGTATACCATAAGATTAGAGAATCATCTCTAGCTACATTGTTGTTTTTTAAAGACATCTGCATACCTTCATAGCGTTTTGAGCCTTGCATATCGTCTGATTTAAAGATGCCACCAATATTTTTATGACCCTTTTCAATTAATATATTTGTTAAGGTTTCACCAGCTTTTACATCATCCATTACCACATAAGAACCTTTATAATCATTGTAATATCCATTAATAAAAACCATAGGTATTTTGTCTTTTATAATTTTGTTATATAAAGAAGCATTGGTATTAGGTAGAGCCGTTTTCGTTCCTTCTATAATAAGTCCATCTATGCCGCTCTCCATCATTTTTAGTAAGCAATGTTCCTCATCAGAGGTTTTGTTATGGGTAATTCCTAGCGATAGAGTATAGCCGTTACTTGTTAAGACTTCCTCTATTCCGTGAATAATGGTAGGGAATATATAATCATCAAGGTATGTGGTAATAATACCAATTCGTTTGGTCTCTTGTCTCTTAGAAGGAGCTAGGTTCTCATTTACATAAGTACCGCTTCCATGTTCTCTAATTAATACACCTTTGGTTACAAGATTACCAATGGCTTGTCTAACGGTTTGCCTACTGATTGAAAATTTATTGGCCAATTCATTTTCTGAGGGTATTTTAGTTCCCGGGGCAAATATATTGTCTGCTATATGTTCTTCAATCCAATTACTTAATAATTCATGCTTTGGTAGTTTTTCTGCCATGCATTTCCTCCCAGGTGCTTTATTCTAAAAGTTAAAAATCTTATCCAATTATTCTATTATACTTTTACAAAGATGTAAATACAAGTATAAAAATGTATATGACCTTATGTAACTATTCAGCCTCAAATTACGTAATTCACAAAAAGTCCTAGATACGTATAAAAGAATTAAGAGATATCTCTTAATTCATCAGCACATAAAATAGGGACTTTTTAGTGACGCATAGCATAAAAGCCGCTAAGAACACGAGTAATACAAAAGTTCTTTGCGGCTATATTTTATCCTTTTCTACTTTTTATCACCTTTAATCTAGTAAATTCCTCGCGCTCTTTTTCTTCTAGAGCATTTTGAATATCTCTTGTAAGTGAAGTATAATAGGGAATGGTTATATTTTTCAAAGCATTTGCACGCTTTTGTGTTTTATTAATATTTGTAGCCAGGCGGTAAGCAGAATTTTCTATAGTTGCTAAGCGTAAGGTTAATTCCTTCACTTTCTTAAAACGATTTGTGGCTTCATCTAAAGATAGCTTTGTATTAAAAAAGGAATACGTAGGTTTATTATCAGATAGATTATAATCTACTAAGGGAATTTCAACGCCCATAATACTTCTTTGCTTAATTTCTATGGAATTTTCCAAAGGAATGGTACTACTTAAATCTTCTACATTACGAATTCCCATTTCAATATTAGCCTTTTGTAGAGCTGTATATGCATTGGTAAACGTTCCGTCTATCTCTGTTTGAATGTTCTTAGCCTTATCAATTAGCTCCATTAACTCACGGATTAAAATATTACGCTTTTTATCCATAAGTTCATAACCCTGTTTTGCCAAGGCAAGTGAGTTTTTAGCTAATATTAAATTTCCTTTGGTAGGAAATGTATTTGGATTCATATTAACACCCATGCCTTTCTGTTAATAGGTTAGAAAACCTGTTATAAGTCAGTTATTACCTTTATATGATTAAATCTCTGCACTAATTTTTTCTGCTGACGCTATATAATATTTCTCCAGAATTTTAGTATCAATACGATCAAGTTCTTCTCTTGGAAGCATGCCTAAGAGCTGCCATCCCTTATTAAGTGTTTCAGATATAGTCCTGTCTTCAGCCATTCCTTGCTTAATAAATTCTTGTTCCATGGAAACACCAAAAGCTAGATATTTTTTATCCAGAGGTGAAAGTTCATCTTCACCAATAACGCTAGCCAAGGCTCTGGCATCTCCTACTCTTGCATAGGAGGAAAATAGCTGATTGGCCAAATCCTGATGATCTTCTCTTGTATATCCTTTACCAATACCGTCCTTCATAAGACGGGATAGGGAAGGAAGAATGTTAATAGGTGGATATACGGTTTTTTGATGTAAGGATCGATCGAGAACGATTTGTCCTTCTGTAATATACCCAGTTAAGTCAGGGATTGGGTGTGTTATATCGTCATTTGGCATAGTAAGTATGGGTATTTGAGTAACAGATCCTTTGCAACCTTTAACAATGCCGGCTCTTTCATAAAGAGTAGCAAGTTCACTATATAAGTAACCTGGGTATCCTTTTCTACTTGGTATTTCACCCTTTGAAGAGGAGACTTCACGCATTGCTTCAGCAAAGGAAGTCATATCAGTAAGTACCACAAGAATATGCATTCCCTTTTCAAAGGCCAGATATTCAGCTGCAGTTAATGCAACCTTTGGTGTAATTAATCTTTCTACTACAGGGTCGTTTGCAAGATTTAAAAACATAACCACATGAGAACTAGCACCGCTGTCTTCAAAAGTACGACGGAAGAAATCGGCAACATCGTGTTTTACCCCCATAGCTGCAAAAACAATAGCAAACTCTTCTTCACTATTTTCACCCAATGAAGCTTGCCTTACAATCTGTGCAGCAAGTTGATCATGTGGTAGACCATTTCCTGAAAAGATAGGTAATTTCTGACCACGAATAAGTGTTGTCAGGCAGTCAATGGTGGAGATTCCTGTATTGATATAATTACGTGGATATTCTCTTGAACACGGATTTAAAGGTTGACCATTTACATCTCTTTTTACATCAGATACAATTGTACCGAGACCGTCAATTGGCTGACCAATGCCATTAAATACGCGACCAAGTATTTCTTCTGATAGGGTAACTTCCATAGGATGGCCAGTTAATTTGGTATGAGTGTTGTTAAGTGACATTTCCTCTGTACCCTGAAAAACCTGAATAACTGCTTTATCTTCATAGATTTCAACAATTCTTCCTAGCTTTTTTTTACCCTCTACAGTTAATTCTACAATTTCATCAAAGGAGGCATTGCGAACTCCTTCTAATACTACAAGAGGGCCATTAATTTCGCTTAGCCCTAAATATTCTATTGCCATGTTATGCCCTCCTTATGCGTTTTTGGCCATAATATGATTATAATATTCATCAATCATATTTCTGTAATCATCAAATTTATTTAATTCATCATTTGCAACGTCATATTTTATAGATACTACTTTATCAAAGATTGGATCTGATTTTAATAAAGACATAGGCATATTCATTGCCACTAATTGCTTTGACTTACCAAATAAATAAAGAATAGTTTCCATCATTTTAAGTTGTTTTGCTAAAGGTACGTAGGTGTCAGAAGGATGATATGCATTTTGCTGTACAAATCCAAGTCTTATGACTCTGGCAATTTCTAGTACCAATTTTTGATCATCAGGAAGTACATCACTACCAATTAATTTTACAATTTCATTCAGCTGGCTTTCCTGTGTTAAGATACTTAGGATTTGATTTCTACAATCAACAAAATCTGTACCAACATTTTGGGTATACCAGGGTTCTAAGTCATTTAAATATTCACTGTAGCTGGTAAGCCACTGTATAGCTGGAAAATGTCTTGCATAGGCTAAGGATTTATCAAGGGCCCAAAAACAGCGAATAAAACGTTTTGTATTTTGGGTAACAGGTTCTGAAAAGTCACCACCTTGTGGAGATACAGCACCGATAATAGATACACTACCTTCTGTGCCATTTAAATTTTCCATAAAGCCTGCACGTTCATAAAATCCAGATAATCTGGATGCTAGATATGCAGGAAATCCTTCTTCAGCAGGCATTTCCTCCAAACGACCAGATAATTCGCGTAAAGCTTCTGCCCAACGGGAAGTAGAATCTGCCATAATTGCCACATGGTAGCCCATATCTCTGTAATATTCAGCCAATGTAATGCCGGTATAGATACTGGCTTCACGAGCAGCAACGGGCATGTTAGAGGTATTGGCAATAAGAGTTGTTCTATCTAATAAAGGATTACCAGTTTTAGGATCAACAAGCTTTGAAAAGTCCTCTAGTACCTCAGTCATTTCGTTGCCACGTTCACCACATCCAATGTAAACAATAATATCTGCATCAGACCATTTTGCCAATTGATGCTGAGTCATTGTTTTTCCTGTACCAAAACCACCAGGAATTGCAGCTGTACCCCCTTTTGCTATAGGAAATAGGGTATCAAGGATACGCTGGCCAGTGATTAAAGGTCGATCAGAAGCATAACGCTTGTGAGTAGGTCTTGGAACACGAATGGGCCATTTTTGTGTTAGAGTTAATTCTTTTAAGGCGCCACTTGGTGTTTTTATGGTCACAATGGTATCGTTTATTGTATATTTACCATCAGGGGACACCTTAGTAACTACACCTGAAACCTCAGGTGAAACCATGGATTTATGGATAATAGCACTGGTTTCTGGTACTTCAGCAATAATAGTACCACCATATATTTGATCCCCTTCTTTTACTGTGATATGGACATCCCATAACTTGGTTGTATCTAAGGATTCTACACTTACACCCCTGGCTATAAAGGCACCGGATTTTTTTGAAATCTCTTTTAAGGGTCTTTCAATAACATCAAAAATATTTCCGATGATACCTGGTGCTAAGGTTACAGAGATCGCTGCACCTGTAGAGTAAACTTCTGCGCCGGGTTTTAATCCGGTTGTTTCTTCATATACCTGTATAGTTGTTTCTGCCTTAGAAAGTCCAATCACTTCTCCAACTAGTTTTTCTTTTCCGACTAAAACCATCTCGCCCATTTTAAAGCCTTGATTTCCAGACAAGTAGACAATTGGCCCGTTAATTCCATATATTTTACCTGTAATATTCATAATGGAGAAAAATCCCCTTTCTTAAATTGTAATACGTTTTTTCTTTTTAATTTAGAGACAAATAGAATTTCTTGATTCCTCCAATTTTGTTAAGAAAGAGTTATCAATTAAAATGTTCTTTTCGTGGATAACCGCTCTGGTCCCGCCACAAAAATCAATTTTACTAACAGTGAGCATTGCACCCGTATTAGCCTCTAAATTTAATTTTAGACTACTATCAGTGGCGTTAATATATATTGTTATCTCTTCTTCTCCCGCAAATTCTTTGGCCTCAGTAATTTGTTTTACAAGTAAATCAAAATACGCGGGAGTTTTCATAAATTCTTGTATATGTTCAGCTACTTCTTCAAATAAATTAACTTTTAATTCCTGTGCTCTTTCACTCAGTTTCCTTTTTAAAAAGATAACTTCGTTAGAAAGCTGACGATTTTTTTCACGTAATAGCTTTTCTGCCTCCATACGATAAGTGGTTTCTGCTTTTCTTAAGGCTTCAATTTTGTGCTCATCATATATTATTTGAAGAGATTTCTGATATTCATCAATGATTTTGATGTTTTGACTTGTAGCGCTGTCCATGGCGGCACTATAAAATTGTTCTAACTTTTCGTCTAAAGTCATATCTTATCTCCTATCATTATAGTTTTATTCCAATGGCTTCATTTACATAGGAAGTAATGAAGTCTGGTTTACGTCCGGTGCCATGACGATCTGGAATTTCCACAATCAAAGGCAGCTTACGATTTAATTTTACATCATTTATTACATCTGGAAATTCACGACTGAATTTTTCTGTAATTAATAAAACACCAATGGTTTTATCTTCAATGGCTATATCTAACTGTTGTTTTAAGTGCTTCTTTGAATGTATAACAACACCTTCAATACCTGCAAGGCGCATTCCAGTATAAGTATCAACATTATCGCTGATCAGAAACATACGCATACCGTTACCTCCTTTTTATAAAGGCTTTTATTGTCCTAAGATTGTAAAGGAAACAATTAATCCATAAAGTGCAATACCTTCTGCTAGGGCAACAAAGATAAGCGCTTTACCCATAATGCTAGCATCTTCGCTCATTGCACCAAGAGCTGCACTTGCTGCACTTGCTACGGCTACACCACCACCAATACAGGATAGACCTGTTGATAAAGCAGCTGCGATATACTTCCAACCATCAACAGAGGAAGCTACTGCGTCAGCTTCTGCCGCAGATACATTACCGCTATATAATAAAATGTTACCAATGATTAAAGTGCCAAAGAAAAAGAAGGCATTTGTGATAATAGATGTTTTAAAGTTACCTTTTTTTCTTTCACTTAATAGGAATGCTCCGAAAGGAACAATAATGCTTAAGATTAATGCGATTGCTAAAATAATTTTTGTTGTCATGATAAAAATTCCTCCTAAAATATAATTACTTACTTTTATATGGTTTAAATCCTTTTCCAGTTCCTTTATAGAAACGGCTAAACATTTCATAATATTCTAATCGAAGAACCTGAATACCTACGATTAGACCTTCCATTCCGGCTACAAATATATTACCTAATATAATGACAAAAATATTAGGATTGCCAGAAGCTGCGCCTGCTAATAACATAACGACACCCATCATAGCTGCGTGGCTTAGGGCAAAGGCCCCAACACGTAGAAAAGAGATGGAATTTGTAACAAAGCTAAGTACAACTTCAAATAACTCAAACAATGACTCTACAAAGAACATTCCTTTTTCTTCAGGAAAAATCTGAGACTTCTTTTCGATGTAGTGTGTAAGTGGTTCCTTAAAGAACATTAGTAGCAAAGGTATTCCTAAAAGTACTACCAGTATTATGGTTGCAGGTAATGAATTACCTGTAAAGAACAATGCTACACAGATTAATACAATGACATAAAATACAAGGCCAGCAACACCATTGGTATCAAAAAATATACGCTCAACATCTTTTGCTTTGATTCCATTGATTATATTAATTATCATCGCAATAATAATTAGAGATGCACCAAAGGCTACTGCAGTTAGAAGCACTGTCATTACATTTTCCATTGGATTTAGCCAAATGTGATGTATGACCCCTTCAAATCCAAATATACTACCATACATAAAGCCCATAATGGTAGAAAATATGCCTGCTAGAGATATAATTGCAGCGATGGGTATTTTTTTAAATTTATATATGAGTGCGCCTCCAAGGACTAAACACAAGCCCTGACCAACATCTCCAAACATAATACCAAATATAAGGGAATAGGTAATTGCTACAAAGGAAGTGGGGTCTATCTCGTTATACGCTGGAGTGCCGTACATATTTATAAACATTTCAAATGGTTTAAATAATTTAATGTTTTTAAGTTTTGTAGGGGGCTTAGAATTCACATCCTCATGGGCTTCTTGAATCATACAATAAATATTTTGATCCAATTCTATATCTTTTAATAATTCTTTTACATTGGATTCAGCAATCCATCCACATAAGATAAAGTAAACCGGCTTTGTGTCAGAGTACTTTGTACAGGCTGCCATTTTACGTACATCAAAATTATGATAATGATTACGAATTACTTCAAAGGAAGATAATATTTCTTCGGTTTTACTAAGGAGACGTTCCTTCATCTTGTTGTTTAAATCATCAATTTTACTTGTAACTTCTGATAATTTACGATTAATTAAATGATAGGCTTCTTCTGGTGTTCCCTCATATTCAGCGGGTATAAAGATTCTTTCAAAGTGAAGAGAGGAATAGATGGCATCAATTTGTTCTTCCTGGGCAGCAGGAACAAAATATACACCCCATACATATTCAGAGTCGCTTTCACTTTCAAAAAACAAAGTGGTTAAATTGTCATAAACAAACTTTGAAAACTTTGTATAGTATTCATGAGAGATTCTACCGAATCTAAATTTAATAAACTTAAATTCTAAAATCTTATTTATTTCATAGTCTATATGACGAAATGGTTGTATCTTCTTCTTAAGATCTAGTAAGTGCTCTTTCTCTAGGGAAAGATTTTTTTTCTTACTTGTTAAATCTTCTAAATCCTGGTATGCACTTAGGATATTATCAGAAGCCTGGGATGGAGTTAGATCTAACTCCTTAGATAAGTTCTTGGTGTCAAACTTATCCACTAGCTCTAAGGACTTAGTATAGACATCTTTATAGGGGTTTATCTCCATGAATGGCTTTAGATCTTTGACAGTACTTAATTCGGATAAAGCATTTTCTAAATGTACTTCATACTTATTAAGATATTGATTTACTACACGGTCAAAATCTCCTTTGGGACCAGTAATATTAATAAACTTCATTTTTTCAATCAATTTTGCACCTCCTTATCTGCTATTTAATTATATATTTCATAATGTCCTGGGGATCTAGTTTATATCTTATGCACTCAATTACAGTAGTTAACTGATTGATTTCTAGTTGCTTTAGGTGTAGATAATAGCTAATAGGGGCCATGGAGGTAGGATATTTGTTTTTATTTAATTTATAATTCTTCGTAATAACCTGCTGATAAAGGGATTCTATGGTTCCATTGGTTAAGGATGGAATTAAATCATCATAACAGGTGGTTCTAAGGACATTATTAAATTCATCCATAGTTCCAGCTTCCATTAATTTAATTAGCTTTTCTTTTTTTAATTTATACGTTACAGGAATGATATAGGAATAGGCATCCTGGGTGTGTATATTATAAAATTTTTTGGAGCGATATAGCCAGATAATGTTGAGTAAATCTATTTCAAGACCTAAGCTTGTGGTTTCGGCTTTTAGATTATCCCCTTTTAAATTTTTATTTTTAAGTTTCCAAGCCTGCATAAAATAATGAATATCTAGTTTCATTTCATAATCAAAAGATGTGATATCCGTTTTTTGTATCGTAGTAAGGACATGATAATAATCTGTTCCTTTTAGATGATTTATAAATTCCTCCATAGAGCGAGAGGCGGCTAGGGCTTTTATATTAATTTTAGAATGTTTGTTAAAAAAATCTGTAAATAGACTTAGGTTATATTCCTTGTCTTGATTATATACCATATGAAGGCAAGACTTTATTATGTTGACTTCAAAACGAAAGAAGATTAAGTCTAGTACTTTTCTTTGTTCAGGATTAGCGAATTGATATAACCGTGAAAAATCCTGATACAAACTATTGATAAATATCCCCTCTATCTGTCCCCTGTGAATAACCGTTTCATCAATGCCAGTTAAAATATTGTAATAACCCTTATGGTTTTTTAAATAGGATACAAAGTCAAGAACGGTATCCATATTAGATATGGTTTGATAATTGGAATAACTGATAACTTTTGATTCTAAAGCTTTTGTTTTGGTAATAATACCACTGTAGGATAATAAATTATTCATAACTGCCTCCGCAAACTGATTTGATTAATTTGTAATAATGTCATTCAGTATTTTGTTGGCAAGAGTTTTATGAGTTTTTATATATTTTTCTTCTAAATCATTTAATTGTTTATTCCAGTCATTTGTAACTGTCTGCTTCTCAGCGTCTAATTCTTTATCGAATTTTTGCTTTAAATCTAATAATTTTTTATTAGTATCTTCTGCAATTTTAAGATCAAGCTTCTCTAGATCGGTTTTTAAATCTTCATGTAGTTTTACTTTTTCGTCGTTAGCACGTTTTATAATTTGAGCAGCTTTTTCTTCTATGTCATGAAGAAGATCAATTACATTTTCCATTTTATGTCCTCCTTGTATTTTATTTATATTTTTCATTATTTTCTTATTATATGTAATACTCTAAGAAATAACCAATGCTGCTTTATCTGAATAAATGCCATTAAAAAAAGCCCCGTATTCAGATATTTGAAAATGTTCAACAGACATAGGCACAGTTCTTATCATACTACGAATCATTTAAAAATCCATAGTCAAATTGTACAAAAATCGGATTATATTTGATATTTTTGTAGGGTTTTGAGGTGATTTTGCTTAAAATCATGTAAAATCTTGCAGAGTAGGGGTTGTTGCAAATAAAAAACTTGTCTTTCTAAAGGGGTATGTTATAATAATTTGGATAATAATAAGTGTAGTGTTTCAAAAGAAAAAGCAGCTGATTATTTTTGATTTACTATCTTTTAATGTGAGAAAATAAGTTCCTTTATATGGGAATAGGAGAAGATTTGATATGAGATTAAGAAATATAAAAGGATCTAGAGAAGAAATAGCAGTGAATGAATTTGTTGCCCATGAACCTGAGAATTTAAAAGGTAATTGGAAATCATTTTTTGGTAATGACAATCCCATTCACATAGAAGTAGGAATGGGTAAGGGCAGATTTATATGTCAGCTTGCACAGGAAAACCCCAATATTAATTATATTGGGATAGAAAAGTATTCTAGTGTTCTAATTAGAGCAATAGAAAAAAGAAAAGAATTAGATATTAAAAATTTGGTTTTTATCAGATTTGATGCAGATTATATTAATGATATTTTTGATAAGGATGAAATTGATAGAATTTATCTTAATTTTTCAGATCCATGGCCAAAGGATAGACATGCAAAAAGGCGATTGACTTCAAAAGAATTCTTTGGTAGGTATGATCAATTTCTTGTTAAGGATGGAGAAGTTATATTTAAAACAGATAATAGTGATTTATTTGCTTTTTCTCTTGAGCAAGTAGTAGAAGCAGGATGGATTCTAAAGAATCATACCTTTGATTTACACCACAGTGAATATATGGAGGGTAACGTAATGACAGAATATGAAGAAAAGTTCTCCTCTATGGGTAATCCTATTCATCGGTTGGTGGCCTATCGTTAGATTTGGTTTCTTCTTGATGAATTGATAAATACTATATTGGACATAGATCGAAAAATTGATTAATAAATTAATTGATAGAGAGATAAATTGATAGATAAATAAATTGATTGAGAGTGTTTTTGTACCAATCAAGTTGATATTTGAATACTATATTACTATATGAATAAAAAGAAACTTTATGAAGTATAGGTTGAATCATATTTTCAACCTCCTTGCTTTTTCGTGTGCTAAATCACACAGATAGGAGTTGTTATGAAAAAATCAATGAAGTATCAAATTTCAAAAATGCTCAGTGGTAATGCAGAGTTAAATAAAAAGGCCTTAATCATGAAACGCTCATTTGATGAAGTTAATAGTATGATCAGTAAAGGAAATCAGAAAAAATCAGGAAAAAAGAAATAGAAGAATATTGGAAGTTAGAAGTTACTCATGGTTAAAAAAACTTGGTAAAAACAGATAAAGGGATTTATAACCATAAGTAACTTCTCGGTTATATGATTTTATAATCAATCATTTATAAAATATAATTAGTTTAACTTATATTTAACCTTTATTAAAAAAATATTAAAAAATACTTGCTTTTTGTTTATTTATGATTTATAATCAATTTTGCGTTCAAAAAATATGCGCTTCTAGCTCAGTTGGTAGAGCACCTGACTCTTAATCAGGGTGTCCAGGGTTCGAGCCCCTGGAGGCGCA
>JBKEAO010000170.1:0-14846 GCA_047972335.1 Anaerocolumna sp.
GCATCGAACTGGATGAAATAGTAGAAGCCTTCTTTCATTTTCTGAACTTCGTAAGCTAATCTCTTCTTACCCCATTCATCAACATTAGTTATAGTACCGCCGAATCTTGCGATAAGTTCTTTAACGGCCTCAACTGTTGCTAATCTAGCTTCATCTTCGATTTTTGCATTTACAACTAAGGATAATTCATATTGGTTCATAGTTGTGTGCACCTCCTTTTGGTCTCTGGCCCTTTAGCATGAAAAGAGCAAGGAAAATTTTGTATACATATCACAAATACATATTCTATCACAGTTTCAAGGGCTTGGCAAGGTTTTTTTAAAATTTAATGACTTTTGTTTTTTTAAAATTTAATGACTTTTGGGACTATTTAGCCAAATCATACTATGCGTTACTAAAAAGTCCCTAAATAGTTACCTTATGGGTGAGATTAGGTACTTTAATAAAGGATAATAAGCCTTTTTTACTCTATAGTAAAATAATCCGATAGGACTTCCTTAACGGTTCTGATTTCTCTTTCCTCATAGGCCTTTGCACCACAAAAAATCAATGCCTCCTCCATATTTCCCTTCGCTGCATTTACTAAGGCATCGGTTATACAATAAGGGGTTTCTGCCGGGATACAGCCTTTGATACAATTGTGACATCGCTTTACTGGTATTCTGTCTTCTAGTACTCGTTTGGCAAATTGATTTCTAATTGCTCTGCCAGGCATTCCCACAGGACTTTTTACAATCATAATATCTTCTTTCTGACTGTTTATATAGGCATTTTTATAATTAATATGGGCATCACATTCAATTGTGGTTACAAATTTAGTGGCTACTTGTATGCCTTTTATACCAAGATCAGAATAATATTTCACATCCTCTTTATCTACAATGCCCCCAGCCATAATGACCGGAATTTCTTTGCCGTATTTTTCTTCGTATTCTTTTGTCAAATGCACAATTTCTATAATTTCTTTTTCATAAGCTTCATAATCAGGACTTTCTAATTGTTCATAAGTAAATCCTAAATGTCCACCTGCCTTATGCCCCTCAATAATTAAGGCATCTGGTGCAATGTTATCTTTTCTGTCCCACAATTTATAAATAATCTTTGCAGCTTTTAAAGAGGATACGATAGGTATTAATTTTGTTTTACTATTACGTGCTAGTTCAGGTAATTCCGTTGGAAGTCCTGCTCCTGATATTATAATATCTATTCCATTTTTTATAGCCTCTTTTACATACTTTGCATAATGTTGGGTTGCAACCATAATATTAACACCAAGGATCCCATTGGGTGCTAATTTTCTAGCCTTTTTTATATGCTCTCCAATCATTCTTAAATTAGCCTCTAATGGATTCTTATCATAATCTGCTTCACTAAATCCGATTTGAGCTGTAGATATCACGCCTACACCCCCATAGGAGGAAACAGTTCCTGCTAAAGAGCTTAGGCTAATACCAACTCCCATGCCACCTTGTATTATGGGTAATTTTACAGTTAGATCTCCGATTTTAAGCGGTTTCATAGTGCCTCTTTCCCAGGTTAAAATCAAACAAATTGCTTCACTTGCAAAGTGATCGCTTTTTCATTTACCTGATAATCTGTTATTTTAATAAAATCAGATACTAATACACTACAAATCCACACTTCTTGCACTACTCACTAAAAATACATTTAAATACACCGTCTTACCATTTTTTATCAACAGCTGGACAACTCTTCTTATCCATGGCGGCACGCAATTCTACGAAACAGCCACATATTCTACACATACCATTTAATAAGTTATCACAGTTTTTACAAATGTTTAGACGTTTTTCGTATTCTACTTGATCTGCCTTTATATCTTGATCTAGATGTTCAATGTATTCGTATAGACTTTTAAAGTAAGCATCTTCTGGCATATCCTTTAAGAGACATTGTTTACAATAACGTAATTTTTCTATGTTTTCTGACATTTACCTATTTATCCCATTCTATATTGTATATATAAACGTAATTGCTTTATTAATCCACTCCCTTGTTTCATGGGTTTTATCAAATTCCCATCCACTATTTACAAGATGGTTTCCAAGAGAAAGACCATGTCCTCCTTTGGGATACACATGAAGCTCTGTCATGATGCCTTCATTCATAAGGGCGGTCGCAAATAACATAGTATTTTGTACAGGTACTGAACCATCTTCAAAGGTATGCCAGATAAAAGTTTTAGGCGTATCTTTTGTGACCTGTTTTTCTAAACTGTTAAAGGTTAGTAATTCTTGCGTTTGATTCTCTTCACCTAAAAGATTTAACATAGAACCTTGGTGGGCATACTCTCCGCTTGAAATCACGGGATAAGATAATACTAACTTATTTGGTTTTACGAACTCCTTCTTCGCTTCAGGTATGTATTTTAAAATACAATCTTTATTCCAATGAACACCTACAGAAGCTGCCAAATGTCCTCCTGCAGAAAATCCCAGAACACTTATATTTTCTGCATCAATATTCCATTCCTCGCTATGTTCTCTTATATATTGAAGGGCTAGTAAAGCTTCACATAATGACACTGGAAATCTTACTGGCGCCACATGATAATTAAGAATAAAAGCACATATTCCTTCTGATAGAAACTTTAGGGCAACCCCCTCACCTTCTCTTTCAGAGGTGCGAAAATAAGCTCCACCGGGTAATATAAGAACAGCAGGATGTTTCTTCTTTAAATCCACTTCTATACAATTATCCGGAATATACCCTCTAAGTAATGCAGGCTTCTCATCTTTCTCTAGTAATCCTGTAACTATTTCTGTGGTAAAATGCTTCATAGTTTGCTCCATTTCTCCGTGTACGGCAGCTGCTTGCTCCATAAGCAAATTGCAGCTCATCTTATATTTTCTTACTGCATTTTGGCTAAACATTCAATTATTATTTCTGTTCATATACTACTTTAATAACTCACATTCATATTCTTTGTTCGTATACTACCTTAATATCCCCCATTCATATTCTCTATGAATATACTATATTACACAAGTATAACATCATAAAAAAGTCAAAACAAGGTTCATATTACTATTTCTTTTTATGCTACTTTAGATTATAATAATAAGTAATTAGTATTGTAAATTATGGAGGTATCTTATGTTATTTGGTGCATTAGAAGCAGGTGGAACAAAAATGGTTTTGGCAATCGGGAATGAGAAGGGTGAAATATTTGAACAAGTTTCAATACCCACACAATCTCCTGATATAACAATTCCAAAAATTATAGAATATTTTAAAGATAAAAAAATTGACGCATTAGGTATTGGTTCTTTTGGACCTATTGATCTTGATAAAAAGTCTCCTACTTATGGATACATAACTTCCACACCAAAGCTTCCTTGGTTAAATTATGATATTGTAGGTAATATTAAAAAGGAATTAAATATTCCCATCGGTTTCGATACAGATGTGAATGGGTCTGCTCTTGGGGAAGCCACTTGGGGAAGCACAAAAAATATAGATTCTAGCATTTACATTACAATAGGAACAGGAGTTGGCGTGGGCGTTTATCAAAACGGTGGACTTCTCCATGGCATGCTTCATCCTGAAGCTGGACATGTACTTTTGAGCAAACACCCAGAAGATACTTTTGAAGGGTTTTGTCCTTATCACCCTAACTGCTTTGAAAGTCTTGCAGCTGGACCAGCTATAGAAAAAAGATGGGGCAAAAAAGCAATTGATTTAAAAGATAATCAAGAGGTTTGGGAATTAGAAGCGTATTATATTGCCCAGGCATTGGTAGGGTATATTTTAACTTTATCACCGCATCGTATTGTCTTAGGTGGAGGGGTTATGCATCAGGAACAACTCTTCCCACTCATTCGTACCCAAGTGAAGAAACTTTTAAATGGGTATTTAAGAACCACCCATTTAGACAACCTGGATACCTATATTGTTCCCGCAGCCCTTAATGATAATCAAGGAATCATGGGTTGTATACAATTAGCAAAATTAGAATTGGGAATGAACTAATCTTACATATTAAAATAAGGGACTGTGGTATGATCTATACACAGTCCCTTTATGTCTATTATATGATTTTTTTGTCATTCTTTTTATGATTCCTTTGTCATTCTCTATGTGATTCCTTTGTCATTCTCTATATGATTCCTTTGTCATTCTTTATAATTTGCCTTATATTCTTTTCTACCTGTTTTCTTGGTATCATAATCTGATGACCACAACCCTGACATTTCAAACGAAAATCCATACCAATTCTTAACACTTCCCACAGACAACTTCCACATGGATGTTGTTTTTTTAGTTTGACTACATCTCCCACTTGAATATCCATCACATTCCCTCCTATATCATCTACGTAACGATCAAGCCATATCATACTCTGCGTCACTAAATTTGTTCACAAAAAATTTACAAAAAAAATAAAATACCCCTTGCAATTTTAAATTGCATGATGTAGTATATGTGTATATTACATGTAGTAATGAAAACTACATCTTGCACTTTTTAAAATACATTACATAATATTAATAGTATTATTTTAAAAAACCCAGAATAACACTATTATAAATTATTACCTTAACAAGAAAGGAATCAAATAATATGGCAGAAAATATTAAAAACCCCAAAGATCCCGGTAGTGCAATCACGCACTTTATAGGAACACTAATGGCATTGTTCTCAGCTGTTCCCTTATTATTAAAAGCCTCTAATTCACCCGATCCTGCTAACATCATATCCTTAGCAATCTTCTCACTAAGTATGGTATTACTTTATACTGCAAGCACAGTATATCATACCTTTGATTTATCTGACAAGATTAACAGAAGATTAAAAAAATTTGATCATATGATGATTTTCATCCTAATAGCTGGAACTTATACTCCTATTTGTTTGATAGTATTAGGTGGAGCTGTTGGCATCGGTCTACTTATATTAATTTGGGGAATGGCCTTTCTTGGCATCGCTTTAAAAGCTTTTTGGGTGTATTGTCCCAAATGGGTATCTTCTATTATATATATTGTAATGGGATGGACCTGCGTACTTGCCTTTTCGCCTCTCTTAAACACCTTACCACATACTGCATTTAACCTGCTTGTAGCAGGTGGCGTTATTTATACCATTGGTGGTATCATATATGCATTAAAGCTACCTATTTTTAATAGCCGTCACAAAAATTTTGGGTCCCATGAGATTTTTCATTTATTTTGTATGGCTGGAACCATATGTCATTTTATATTGATGTATGAGTTTGTTGCAGGTGTATAAAATAAAATTATTATTGCCTACCTGACCTCTTGTATAAATAAAACAGTTAAGTTTGCTTACTTGGTTGAATTAGCTAAATTAGCTAAATAGTCGCACTTGACATAATAAAGAAAGCATGTTAATCTTAATAATAATTACTATTATTGGAGGTGAAATATGACTGTAACTAAATTTAGCCGTCAACGAGAATCAATTAAAACTTATCTTGCAGGAACCAAAGAACATCCTACAGCTGATATGGTATATATGAATATTAGAAATATTTATCCTAATATAAGTCTTGGTACCGTATATCGTAATCTTAATTTATTGGTGGATCAAGGTGAAATTATTAAGATTTCTCATGGCTCTGGAAGTGATCGTTTTGATTATAATCCAATGCCTCATTATCACTTTGTCTGTACAAAATGTTCAGCCGTTGAAGATTTAATACTTCCTGAGGCTACCATTAAGGATTTAAATAAAATTGCAGGTCAGGGCTTTGATGGAACCATTGAAGGAAATAGTACCTTCTTTTATGGTACTTGTAAGAACTGCAAAAATGATTAATATAAAGCCGCTCATATTTCTTAGGGGCGGCTTTTCTTATATCTCACAGCGTATCCATGAGATTAAATCCATATTATAACAATTCAAAAAATAAATGATAATTTATTTCAAAAATATGTTGACAAACATTTATTAATTTTGTATTATAATATCAGTAATAGTTATTGTTATTAATATTAAAAATATAAATATTAAATTTAAGGAGATTATTAAAATGAAAAAATTTGTATGTCAAGTATGTGGTTATGTTCATGAAGGAGATTTCGCACCAGACCAATGTCCAATTTGTAAAGCACCTGCTGCTAAATTTGCAGAACAGTCTGGAGAAATGACTTGGGCTGCTGAACATGTGATTGGAATTGCACAAGGTGTAAGCGAAGATATTATCAAAGATTTAAGAGATAACTTTAACGGTGAATGTTGTGAAGTTGGTATGTATCTTGCTATGGCAAGAGTTGCTCATAGAGAAGGCTATCCAGAAATTGGATTATATTATGAAAAAGCAGCTTATGAAGAAGCAGAACATGCTGCTAAATTTGCAGAATTACTTGGTGAAGTGGTAACAGACAGTACAAAGAAAAACTTAGAACTTAGAGTAGCCGCAGAAAACGGTGCTACTGCAGGAAAATTTGATTTAGCTAAACGTGCTAAGGTTGCTGATCTTGATGCAATTCATGATACAGTTCATGAAATGGCGAAAGACGAAGCTAGACATGGTAAGGCTTTTGCTGGTTTACTTAGCAGATATTTTGGTTAATCTATATACTTAATTTTGCTTATATCTAAAGTGTATCTATCCCCTCATTATATACACTTCCCCCCCTATATATTGATCCAAAAAGATAGGAGCCCTTCCAAGGAGCCTATCTTTTTTTATATTGAAATGGCGCTGATACTAAATTATAAAAATTTCAAGTAAAATCCGCGGGAGATAACAGTGGTTTTATAAGCCAATACGAGGTACTTAAGGGAAATTTCCCTTGAGAACGGCTGGAATCCCTGATTTTACTGGGGTCAGAGAAATAAACTGTAATATTTTTCAACTTATTCTGGTTATATCAGCACTTTTTCGTTAATCTAATACGTGAAATTTGTATGGCTCCACTTCCAATACTTTCGCAATCCTAAAAATGTTGTCCAAAGACACTGCTTTAAAGATGTTTAGCTACCTTAAAAGAGTGTCAAAGACTACATTTTTTGCAAAGGATAAATATCCAGGTTTTGCTCATATTGGTGTTATGTGGGTATGGATAGGTCCTTCTCTTTAAAATAATCAAATGAAAGAATTATACTATTCCAAGGGAGTTCTTTAACAAATAAAAATTTAAAGCATAAAATATAAATAGATGGGCATAATTTTTAATAATAAATTTATACAAACTCACGTTCTGTCTATTGCTATTTTTGTTAGTAAATATTATTATAAAATTAATAAAATGTTGTATTTTATAGGGGGAATGCAGTATGGGTAGACTGAAAGATAAAAAGAGCTACTTTATTCCAGACTAGTCGTTTTAAAATGTAATGCATTGACTTATGCAATAGATAAAGGTAGGAACAAGCAAAAAGAAATTGCTGAAAATTTAGATTTCATAAATCTAAGGCCAAATGGTGGATTGCTTACTCCATATAGTGAAAAAGTATTGGGCAGACTTTTAAGAAATGAACTTAATTTGAACTTCAAGTACCATAATTTACGGCATACGCATTGCAGTAGATTGGCTGAAATGAATATTTCAATGATTGTTGTTAAACAAAGATTAGGTCATTCCAAAGAAGAAACCATGATGAGATATTTCACCCATTTAACAGATAGAATGAGAGATAATCTACCATATGCCTTAAACAATTCATAATAGGATCATAAAAATAGTAAAGAGATAGGTGCTTAAAGTGCCTATTTCTTTACTATTTTAATATCTTCAAACATATTCTTCTTTGTTAAAAACCATATATCACTTCTATTATTTTAAAAAAATATACTTCTTTAAAAAATCACCTATATTACTTTGTTATACAAAGCAAATTCTATTTTAACAAATCTAAATTCTTAGCAATAAAATCACATCTTTGTTGTACACATTCTACGGAACGAAGAGGATCCACTGGTGTATTAAAGGTATAGTCAATTAATTTATCAAGGGTAGTAGCTGCCACATGAAGCCTTGTATCAGAAGATGCATAGTAAATATACACTTCCTTGTTTTCATTAACCACTGCACCATTGGTAAAAGCAACATTGGATACATCTCCCACTCTTTCTTCTCCTAGTGGTGCAATAAAGAATCCAGATGGTTCAGCAATCACTTTCGTAGGCTCTTTTAAATCAGTAGCAAATACATAGATGACATAACGAAGACCTGCTGCAGTGTTTCTAACACCATGAGCCACATGAATCCAACCTTTGTCAGTCTTAATAGGAACAGCTCCCGCACCATTTTTCGCTTCTGTAATGGTATGATATTTTCTCTGACTTGTTATAATCTCTTCATCAATGACTGCATTGGTGATATCCTCACAGTATCCAAAACCAATACCACCACCAGAGCCTGTATTAATAAAATCATCCATAGGTCTTGTATAAAAAGCATATTTTCCATTGACAAACTCGGGGTGAAGCACAACATTTCTTTGCTGAGGAGAATTTAAAGTTTTTAAATTATTTAGTCTTTCCCATGTCTTTAAATCCTTGGTTCTGACAATACCAGCCTCTGCTCTTGCTGCTGACAAGTCATTGATACTATGGTCTTTACTTTCAGAACAAAAGACTCCATAAATATATCCATCTTCATGCTGTGTTAATCTCATATCGTATACATTCGTTTCTTCTTTACAGGTGTCTGGTAGTAATACTGGATAATCCCAGAACTTAAAACCTTCTGTTGGGCTATCACTTTCTGCCACTGCAAAAAATGATTTTCTATCATTTCCCTCTACTCTTGCCACTAAATAGTATTTACCATTTAACATAATAGCACCTGAGTTAAATACAGCATTGACACCAAGACGTTCCATAAAGAAAGGATTTGATTCCTCATTTAAATCAAATTTCCAAAATACCGGAATATGTTCATTGGTCAGTACAGGATTTACATAACGGTCATATACCCCATTATAGATGGGACTTATTTTATTTTTCTTGTTAATTAATTTATTATACTTGTCTAGCTCTACATAGTAATTGGGATGCATTTTATTTTTCCTTTCAAATATCTTTCTTATATTTTTCTTATAATTTAGTAAATTACAAACTATTTATATTCTTCTGAGTGGAATAAATCAAATCAATCTATAACTCCCAATCCACTTTTCTTTTAATTATCTCAAAACACATTCTACCGTTATGATATGGGCATTTCCATGGTCCAACAATTTCTTTTTTGCTCTCTGGCACACCGTCTTTATTCAAATCATAGAACCATTCAGATCCCTCTCTCTTATCAATTATATAGGTATCAATGTAATTCCATAACTTCATGGCTGCCTCTAGGTATTCTGTTTTTGTTGGATCTAGCTGATAACCATTGATATAGCCCAGTAGTGCTTCTGCCTGAACCCACCATACTTTCGTTGTATCTATTTTACCTTTAAAGATTTCATTGTTTAACGAAGTACCATCAAATCCAGCCTCTAATATATGTTCTCTTAAAGCATTGGTTACTTTTAACATCTTTTCTGTATATGCAGTATCCCCTAATACTTCACAACCCCTATCAATTAACCAGGAGGCTTCTATATCATGTCCGTAAGAATTTAAATCAGAGATGGTATTCATGTTTTCATCAAAAAATACTTCTAGTATTCTTTCCTCTTTGTTGTATAACACGTCTGCAAATTGATCCATCATCCACTTTAAGTTATCAGCGACTTCCGCCTTTTTATCCACCCGGTAAATTTCTGTATAGGCTTCAAACACATGTAATAAAGTGTTCATGGTCTTACTTGCCATTAGTCCATTCTCGGATAATTTCTCATTATCAACAGGAAGAAAGGTCCTGTCAAAAGCTTCAAGATATCCAACAGCGTCTCTGCATTTTGACTCTATTAAGTCATATAAACCATATGCCATTTCAAGAGCTTTCCTATCTTTTGTGGCTCCATAATAAGAAGCAAGGGCATAGATTGCAAAGGCCTGATTGTAAGTATGTTTTGTGGAATCTTCTGCTTCACCTTTATAGTTAAGAGCCCAGTACACTCCACCGTATTCTTGATCAAGGCAGTAATTTTTCAAAAACTCATAGGCATGTTTTGCATACTCTAAACAATCTTCATCTCCTAAAGTTGTATACGCATTCGTAAAAAACCAAAGTATCCTACTGTTTAATATAACTCCTTTGGATGCTTCTTTCTCCAAATTCAAATCAAAGTCCAGATAACCATAATAGCCACCATACTTATCATCTCTTAGCTTTTTCCAAAAGGGTATGATATTCTTTGTTAGGTTTTCCTTCACCTCATTCATAAAAGACATGCTGTACCATCCTTTCATAATCATTTTTGCAAGCTTATTATAACATAGGGTTATTCAAATACAAGGTGCTTTTTTACTATTTATGCACATATAATGCACTTTTTTTGTGCATAAACAGTGCATTATATTCTTTATAATTGAGCTGTTTTATCCTTTTTTTAAACATCTTAAATGGATCTTTATTAGTATGTCCTCTAACTTTTGTATCATTCTAATAAATGTTCATACAAAATTTATAAGTTGAGCAGAAAAATACTGCCTACACTATGGCATTAGATAACCATACTACACGCAGCATTTACTTTTAATAATATCTATTTTATATGTAATCCTCTTACTTTCTCCTGGTTTCAATTTAATAATGTATATTTTTTTTGAAAACTCTTTATGATCTAATGATGGATTCATTTGGATACGATTTTTAAAAAACCCTGTAAGTCAGATTATATTTAATCTGTAACTTACAGGGTTTTCTTATTTTTGAAATTTATCTATTCTTAACTAGATATCAACCTTATTTAATTTAAGTACCAATAAAAATCAAATCAATTATTAGATACCTTCAGATTAGATTTGCATGATATCTTACTTACGATTTGCTGGCTCTATATTAATACTCTTTCCTTTGATTTTTGCGTCTTTCATTACTTGAATGACATCTGATGCATATTCTCTTGGAACTTCAACAAATGTATATTTGTCGTACATATCGATGGAGCCAATTAATTTACCAGGCATTCCAGTTTCACCAGCTATAGCACCTAAGATGTCTCCTGGCCTAGTGTTTTGTTTTTTACCGATATTAATGAATAGTCTAACCATACCAACTTCAGCACCAGTGTCTCCATAATCTTCAAAGTGGGCTTTTTCTTCGATTTCATTGTCTTCACCCATACTTAATTTTAAGAAGGCAGCTGCAATATCAAGAGCCGTACTATCTGCCATATTCACTCTAGCTTCAATCAATTCAATCATCTTGGTTAAATCTTCATTTGCGATGACATCCTGCACACGATCAAGAATCTTCTCAGCCTTTACAGCTGTTACATCGTTAATAGATGGAATTGGCTGTGCAATGATTTTTGTCTTACAATATCTTTGAATATCTTTTAATTTGTATACTTCCTTACCTACTACAAGTGTAAAGGCTCTACCTGTTCTTCCAGCTCTACCTGTTCTTCCAATACGGTGAACATAGTATTCATCATCTTGAGGAACATCATAGTTAAATACTGCTTCTACATCATCTACGTCAATACCTCTTGCAGCAACATCGGTAGCGACTAATATTTCAGTTTTACCGTTACGGAAGCTATTCATAACCCTGTCACGTTGTTGTTGCTTTAAATCTCCGTGAAGACCTTCTGCAAAATATCCTCTTCCTTGTAGTGTAGATACCAATTCATCTACTTGTTTCTTTGTGTTACAGAATACAAGGGATAATTTTGGATCATACATATCTATTAAACGGCACAAAACTTCTTCTTTATTCTTAGGTTTCACTTCATAATAATACTGTTCAATTTTAGGCACAGTTAATTCCTTTTTAACTACTTTAATTATTTGTGCATTTTTTTGATAAGTCTTAGCTATGTCCATAATTGGTTTTGGCATAGTTGCAGAAAATAATATAGTCTGTCTGTCTTCTGGAACGTCCTTTAAAATAGTTTCTATATCTTCACGAAATCCCATGTTAAGCATTTCATCTGCTTCATCTAAAACTATCATTTTAACATTATCAAATTTAACGGTTTTTCTTCTCATATGATCCATAACACGTCCAGGTGTTCCAATCACAATTTGTGTTCCAGCCTTTAGAGAACGAATCTGCTTAGAGATTTCTTGTCCACCGTAGATCGGTAATATTTTAATACCGTGCATAAAATTAGCAAGGTTTCTAAACTCATCTGCTATTTGAATGGCAAGCTCTCTTGTAGGACTAAGTACAACTGCTTGTAAACGTTTGTCCTTTGGATCAATGGTTTCTAATAAAGGGATACCAAATGCGGCGGTCTTACCAGTACCTGTCTGTGCTTGACCTACAATATCTTTTCCCTCCATGATTACTGGGATGGCATTTGCCTGTATAGGAGAGGCTTCTTCAAAACCCATCTCCACAATGGCCCTTAATATGGGCTCGCTTAATCCTAATTCTTCAAACTTAACTGTCTGCATATATTTAGGTTTCCTTTCTTTTTTTGAATTCTTTTATAATTTATCCTGCTGATGGTTATTATGGTCTTAAAATAACGGCTTTTTAAGCATCTGCAAAAAGATTCACCTCTAAAGAGAGAAAACGCCCACGCTATATTGCATAAAAAAAGCTCTTGGTCTTTGGAGACAGAGAGCTTAATTAACAATATTAGCTATATTCCTAACTTCCTTTGCTCTAGATGCTTAATCCAGATAAATATACCGTTCGTATTATAACACGCTAATCTTATTTAGTCAAACCTTATTATAAAATAATTTTAATTAATTGTATTAAATATATTAATTAAATTGTTTATTTATTTTAATTAATTCATAAAGTTATAGGGAGTGATTGGTCACATACTCGATAATTCTTTGCTCCACCAAATCCCCCATATCATTGATTTCGATCTCTGATTGTAAGTTTGGAATAAAGCCTGCTGCCATTGTGGCATGCCCACCTCCGTCACCTAGCTTCTGCAACGCCTCTTTAATTAAAACACCTGCATCAATTTTAGACGTTGCGCTTCTGACAGAGAATTTTAACCCACCCATTCGATAAGAATAAATCAGTGTGACATCAATTTCTGCTAGCGATAGTAAAAAATCAGATATACTACCCAAAATAGCCTCAGAAAAATGATTCCCTATTTTTGCAATCCCTATTCGTCCATAAATTTTTAAATTGGTAATGGCATCTTGGTAAGCATGTAAGTCCTCTTTTCTTAAGCTACTACTTTCTATGTCAAATAATTTTTCAGAGTCCACAAGTTTAAAAAGTACACTAAATATTTCTATGTCCAATTTATCTACTTTTCTACTTAAATACCCAGTATCCATCTTAATGCCATAGACTAAAGCCGTGGCAATATCCTTTGAAATATCTATTTGATTATCAAGAAAATATTCTCCAATGATGGTAGAACATGCCCCCATATTACTTCTAATATCATAAAATAAATACTCCTCTACTTCTTGAATAGGATGGTGATCAATGCAGGCAATAATTTTACCCGGAAAACAATGCACATTTCTATTCCCTTTCTGACAATCCACTAAAATAATTTCATCCTCTTCACTCATAATAAATTCTTCATTGTTTATGATATGAAAAGGCAGGAGTTCCACCATTTTTTGCGTATTGTATTTATCTATTTGACCAGAATAGCAAATGGTAGATTTTATTTTTTTATTAGCCAGTAATACCTGTAATCCAAAAGAAGACGCTAAAGCATCTTGATCGGGATAATTATGGGTTTGTATATATACATGTTCCTTTTTCATTATAGTAACGAGTTTATCCAGATTCGTCATTATATTCCCCTTTTCGCGGACAAGTAAAACACAAACGTTAGGTTCCTTACTCTCCATACATTTTTTGCTCAAGTCCCACAAACTTATTAATACATTATATAACTTTATATGATAAATAGCCTTCTACAATATACTCTTATACCATATAGTTATTACCTATTTATGGATATTATATAATAACTAAGAAAAATATGCACGTGTTTATTTTGCAACTTTTACGTGTAACTATTCAGTTCAAAGTTTATATGGTCAGCAAATAGTTTTATATAATAGATATAGTAACGATGAGAAGGTTTTTATATTCTCTTTTTTTTACTATAATCATATAAATATATAAGAATACCTAGAAGGGGGATTGTATTATGACAAAAACAGAAAGACATTCTATTACCAGCAATCAATATGCAGATTTATTAGTTGAATATGAGTATGGAATAGAGTTGTTATCCCTTTATCCTAACAGTACAATAAATTATATTAATGATAAATTCGCTATTGTACATCTGCCTGTAGAAAATATTACTTCAAGTAGTATTGGTACATTTGGATACTATGCCTTCCCTGCCTGTCTTGGTCTAGAAACCTCTGAGGAAACTACTGCAAACACGACAAACAGCAAAAAAATCCTATTTAGCGAAGATCTAAAACTAAAGGGAAATAACGTTCTAATCGGTTTTCTAGACACGGGAATTGATTATCAAAACCCAGTATTTCAAAATAAAGATGGCACAACTCGAATTGCTTCTATATGGGACCAGACAATAGACAGCAATAACAACTACCCAGAAGGTTTTTATTATGGCACAGAATATCTTAAAAATACAATAAATTATGCCTTAGAAAGTGACGACCCACTTTCCATCGTTCCTAGCCAGGATACCATAGGCCATGGCACAATGCTTGCTGGTTTATGCGCAGGCTCACCCAATGAAGCGTATGGTTTCTCTGGAATTGCAACAGAGGCTGAATTTATAATAGTCAAATTAAAAGAGGCAAAACCTTACTTAAGGTCTTTTTTTGAGATTCCTCCATCAGCAATCTGTTATCAAGAAAATGATGTGATTATGGC
>JBKEAO010000119.1:0-8602 GCA_047972335.1 Anaerocolumna sp.
TCTGCAAAAACTTTAGCCCATGAATGCTCTAATGCTTTTTGTTCACGAGCTGTTAAACTGTTTGTGATATCGGTTAATGAATACTGTTGTGAAGAGTTAAAATGAAATGACATAAAAACACCGCCTTTCTGCTAACTCCATTATAACAGATAATATATAATGTGTGTAATTTTCAAGGTGCTAAAGAGGGCTATTTGACCCTGGCATCATTAAATAAGGTTGATATCTAGTTAAGAATAGATAAATTGCAAAAATAAGAAAACCCTGTAAGTTACAGATTAAATATAATCTGACTTACAGGGTTTTTTAAAAATCGTATCCAAATGAATCCATCATTTGAAAATTATTTAATATTGCATCGCTATTTAATTTCTTTTGTCTGTAGGACTTATCCTTTGCAAGTAACGCGGTATATATAATATCAATAATATATAAAAACATAATATTATTCGATAGAGATACGGAATTATTGGCAATAATTTTATCCGATATTATAAATTTAAAATCAGACAAATCAGTAAGCTTTGGTGAGTCGTAGCTAGTAATGGTAAGATTTTTGGCACCACGTTCTAAGGAAGCATTTGCTATTTGATAGATATCTCGTAGCATAATAGTTGGTGCAATAAAAATGGATAAGTCTCCTGGAGAGATATTAGTAGCCTGTATACGCATATCGATAATATCTGAAAAGGCTTTCGAGCGTATGCCAATCTGATCAAACTTAAATTGCAGCTCTTTCGCAATTAAAGCAATGTTAGATAATGAGAAAATATTAATATTTGCAGATGAACGTATACAATCTACGGCTTTTATAACAGTTTCTTCCTCAATCATGGCTGAAGTGTTCATTAACATCTGCCTATAATCAGCGGTTACGGAGGATATAAAACCATTATCGCCAGAATAGGAATTTTGCTTCATAATGTTGTTATAAAAGTTTTCCTGAGCTAGCGCTATTTTAAAAACGTTAAAACCTTTGTAGCCTATTTTCTTACAGAACCTGTTAATACTGGCTTCAGAGGTACCTGTTTCCTTAGCAATAGTGGTAATCGTACTAGAGACCACTAAGTCAGGATGGTTTATAACGTATTGGCTGATTTCATTTTCACTCATAGTAAAATTGTGCTGCATGGAAACAATCTTAGATATAACATTTGACACCATTGGACAAACTCCTTCGAATATAGTAACCCATATTATACTACAACATGTATGAAAAAGCAAATTAAAACATATTTAGTGAAAATAATTTTTAAAAAGAATCAAAATATGAAAAAATATTTTTCATAAGTATTGACATATTATGATGCACATGATAGCATATCAACATAAATATTGAAATATATAGCAATAAACTATATAAAATACACAAAGAAATTGAAAATCATTTTATAATAGACAAAGTATTTATGAAAATAATTTTCATAAAACAAGACAAATAGAATATAATAGGAGGAAGGGATATGGGAAAAGAAATTTATAATCCGGTATATGATGTTGTCATAGCAGGTGGAGGTGTATCTGGTGCAGTTTCTGCTATTGCTGCTGGGAGGTGTGGTGTTAAAACCATTGTAATTGAACAATATGGTTTTCTAGGAGGATCTCTTACTGCAAATGGTGTTGGACCAATGATGACTTTTCATGCAGGAGAGAGACAGGTTATTGCAGGAATCATGGAAGAGATTGTGGAAGAGCTTGTGAGAAGGGGATACTCTACTGGTCATATAAAGGACACTACCCAATACATAAGCTACCTTACACCTTTTCAATCAGAAGGGCTAAAAATAGTGTTAGATGAATTTTTAGAAAAGGCAGGTTGTAAGGTGCTCTTTCATACCTTTGTTGGAGGAGTTAATATTACGGGTGATACGATTCAATCTATAACCGTTTGTAACAAAGATGGATTAAATGATGTAAGAGGTAAGGTATTTATCGATGCTACAGGGGACGGTGATATAGCAGCATTTGGCGGGGCGCCTATGACAAAGGGAAGAGAGTGTGATGGGGCCATGCAACCAATGACCATGAATATGAAATATTCACAGGTTAATGGTGATATCCTAAAAGGTCATATAGAAAAATATAAAGAAGAATTTCCAAGAATGATTCACAATATAGAACTAATGAAGAATACAAATAGACTATCCTTTGCGGGATTTACAAAAGAATTCAATCAGGCAAGAGAACTTGGTGAAATTGATATTTTACGAGAGGAAATTTTGTGCTTTGAGACGACTATAAAAGGTGAGTTTATAGTGAATACAACAAGGATTCTTGGATTTGATGCTACAGACTGTGCTAGTTTAAGTAAAGCAGAGGTAGTAGGTAGAAAGCAGTGCGAACAATTGGATCGATTTTTAAGAAAATGGATTAAAGGATTTAAAGATGCTATTTTAGAAGTAACTGGACCCAATATTGGGGTAAGGGGTTCCAGACAATTAAAAGGAATATATACACTAACGGCAGAAGATATTTTAAATAGAAAAGAATTTAATACAGTAATTGCTCATTCGGCTTATCCTATCGACATACATAATCCAAAGGGAGAGGGAACGCAAAGCTCCTTTATATCTGAGCCAGGAACTTATTACAGCATACCTTATGAGGTAATGGTATGCGAAGAGATTAAGAATCTTTTAGTAACAGGAAGATGTGTATCGGCAACTTTTGAAGCACAAGCTGCAATCAGAACTACTCCAACGGTAGGAGCACTGGGTCATGCTTGTGGAATTGCCGCCGCATTAGCAGTAAAGGAAGAGGGTATTACAAAAAATATTAATGTAAAAGAATTACAAAAAGAATTGGTAAAACAGAAGGCATATCTAGATCTTAAAAACCATGAGAAAAACCCTGCAGTTAAAAAATAATACAGGCAGAACAGTCTGTTTTATTATAAGTAATAAGTTATAAGTTATAGGCATTGCCAATAGGCAACAGTCTAACATATTAAAGGAGGATTTTGTTATGACATTACAAATCATTGGAATTTTAGGTTTGTTTGCGATTATGGTTGTACTGATGATGACACGCAAACTACCAACTATTCTAGCACTGCCAATTATGGCAGTAGGTATCGCTCTAATTGCAGGCATACCTTTTATCGGTGGGGAATTTAGCATTACAAAAGATGTATTAGAGGCTGGTTCCATGAGAATGAGTACTGCAATAGCAGGTTTGTTCTTCGGTGGAATTTTTGGAAAGGTGTTATCTAAAGTTGGCGTCACCCGTACAATCATTCGCAAAGCGGCAGAAATGGCAGGGGATAAACCCTTACCTATTGCACTTGCATTTTTAGCAGTATGCTCCGTTATTTTTGCAGCTTCTAATGGCCTTGGAATGATTATCTTAGTTGGTACTATTATTATACCTATTATGATCAGTGCAGGACTTAGTCCATTGGTTGCAGGAACAGTTTTACTTTTATCAAACGGTATTGGTGTTACATTTAGTGTTAGTACTTTAGCAGTATACATTGATGTATTAGGACTGCCACAGGAGACAGTAACTTCCTATTCTTTATTATGTGGGATTCCTTTGATTATCATAGCAATAGTAATGATTGTATATATGACAAAATTTAGTAAGAAAACAAGAAAAGCTTGGGCTATGCCAGCTTCTAGTGATTTGGCAGCAGAAAAGAATGTACGTGCTATCGCATTAATTAGTCCAGTAATACCAGTTTTATTAGTATTCATTTGGAAATTACCTTTGGTATCAGCAATTTTAATTGGAATTATCATTACTTTAATCCTAGCTACTCCTAAAAATGCAGTGCAGGTTGTATCATCTGCATTTGTAGAAGGAATTCAAGAAACTGCAGGTGCTGCAGCACTCATGATAGGAATTGGCATGGTGTTAAAAGCAGTTATGGCACCTGAGGTTGCGGCAGTATTAGCACCAGTAATTAATGCAATTATACCAACCAACAGTATTATGTTTATCTTAATCTTTGGTTTATTATCACCACTAGCTATTTACCGTGGTCCATTAAATGTATGGGGACTTGGAAGTGGTATTGTAGCATTACTTGCTGCAAGTGGTATGAATCCTATTGCAGCTATGGTTGCCCTCAGATTAGATTCAAACGTTCAGGCGGTATGTGATCCTACTAACTCACATAACGTATGGGTGGCTGACTTTACTAAAACAGACGTAAACGAATTTACTAAGAAAACAATTATATGGATTATGGCATCTACTTTTGTTGGTTTAATTGTTGCAAGTTTTATTATTACATTATAAAAATTTATGAACTGACTATGGGCGGATATATATATGCACCCATAGTCAGTAACATACCTCATTGTTGTATGTCTATTAAAGCCCAACATAAATATAGATTTAAAAGTGAAAACCTTATTTATAAGATTTAAAAAGAAATTAATTTAACCTAATCAAGAAAGTCTCCCACTTTTTATAAGCTGGGGCATAAATTTGTTTATGAAAATAACCACAAAATAACCACAAATATATTCAAACATATGTAATCACAGCTTAAATAGAAGATTTAAGCAAGTAACCACAATCTAAGAAGTTGATTAGAGAAGTAAGCAATCACGATCTAAATATAATATATAAGCAAATGATATATTTAGATAAAAAAACAATTATCTTGAAAATACAGTAAATCTTTCATATAAATATTTACCAACAAGAAAACACATGCGGAGGTCCAGATGGGAAAGAAAGTTAGAATTGGTATTGATGTAGGAGGTACCTTTACAGATGCGGTACTAATAGATAATGAGACTTATGAAGTAATGGCAAAACAAAAAATACCCACTACACACAGAGAAGGTGTAGCCAAAGGAATTGTAAAAATAATATCAGAATTAATGCAAGAAAATGGTATTGCACCAGAGGATGTTGTATTTATTGCCCATGGAACTACTCAAGCTACCAATGCATTACTAGAAGGAGATGTAGCAAGAGTAGGTGTTGTAGGAATGGGTACGGGTATGGATGCCAGAAGTGCCAAAAGTGAAACAAATGTTGAAGATATTGAACTTGCACCTGGTAAATTTCTTCACTCTGAACATACCTTTATTGATACAAAAGAGATATCAGAAAAAACAATTGATACAGCCATTAGCGAATTACTAAGTAAAAAAGCAGAGGTAATAGTAGCATCAGGTGCCTTTAGCGTAGATGATCCAGAACCAGAGCTTAGAGTTATGGAAAGAGCGCAAGTAAAAGATTTATATTATACTGGGGGACATGAAATATCTCAGTTATATGGTTTGAAAATGAGAAGTCGTACTGCTGTTGTTAATGCCAGTCTTATTCCTAAAATGATGGAAACTGCAAATATGACAGAACAGGCTGTACTTGATATGTCCATTCAGACTGGCCTTATGATTATGAGATGTGATGGCGGTGTAATGAGTATAAATGAAGTTAGAAAAAGACCAATACTTACAATGTTATCTGGACTTGCAGCAGGCGTAGCTGGGGCCCTTATGTATGAGAAGGTCTCTGAAGGAATCTTTTTTGAAGTTGGTGGTACCAGTGTTGATATCTCTGTAATCAAAAACGGTAAGGTAATGATTAAATATGCCCAAGTTGGGGGGCATAAGACTTATCTCCAGTCTCTAGATGTTAGAACGTTAGGTGTGGCTGGTGGAAGTATGGTAAGAGTTAAGGATAAGAAGATAGTTGACATTGGACCAAGAAGTGCTCATATCGCTGGGGTAGAGTATGAATGCTTCTTAGAGGATTCAGACATTACAAAGGGAAGTGTAGAATTTGTTAGTCCTAGAGAAGATGATCCGAAAGAATATGTATTGATTAAAGCAGATAGTGGTAAATCCTATTCTTATACTTTAGCTGGAGCAGCTAATCTATTAGGTTACATACCTGAGGGCGATTATGCGAGAGGTAATCTTAGTGTGACAAAGAAAGCATGGACTATTCTTGGGAGCTTCCTTGGATTAACCGCAGAGGAAGCTGCCACGCAAGTTATGGAACTTGCTCTTAAGAAATTAAAAGTTGTAGTAAATGAGCTGATAAATGAATATGAATTGGACAAAAAGTTTGTAACTTTAGTAGGTGGTGGCGGAAGTGGAATGGTTATTGTAAATGCCCTTGCTAAAGAAATGGGATTTAAATGGAAACTCGCTAAAAATGCGCCTTATATATCAACCATTGGTGTAGCGCTTGCTATGGTAAGGGAACAAATGGAGAGAACGATAATAAATCCCAAGGAAGAAGATATTAAAAAGATACGACTAGATATTATTGAGAAAATAGTGCAATCTGGTGCAAAAGAAGACACAGTAGACGTATCCATTGAAATTGATTCCCAGAAAAACATATTGCGAGCTATTGCAACGGGAGCGACAGAACTTCGTCAAAAAGATTTAAGTAATTCTGCCCTTACAAAGGACCAGTTACAAAATATATCAGCAGAGGCATTAGGAGCTTTAAAAAGTCAAACCTCTTTTTTATATGAAACAGGACGATGGAATGTTTTTAAGGCAATTACAACAAAGAAGATTCTTGGATTTATTAGTACCAAAAAAGAAAGTTTATGTATCATTGACAGAGAAGGTGTGGTAAGACTAAAGAAGGAAAAAGCAATGAGCCTAAAATTTAAAAAGAAAAATAGAAAAACAGAGTTTAATGTCTTTTTAGATGAGCACACTATATATTCTGATGCAAATGCAACCATTCCTAAAGTATTTGTCTTTTATAAAGAAAAAATGCTGGATTTGACAGGAATGCAGACGGCAGAACAGCTTTATTCCATACTAGATGTTGAAACACAAAGTTTAAAGGAAGAAGAGGAAATTATAGCAATTGCGTATAAATAGAAGAATTAGATATTTATTAGTAGAATTTTAATTGTAAATTGCTGAATAAATTGTATCCGTTACTATATGGAGGACCATATGATCAAAGACGAAGTTTTGGCTCTGTGTGAGTTATCCAATGATTTGTTGTTTCATAAAATTCCAGAAGAAAAAATCATGTACTATATAAGAGAGTCTTTAAAAGCAGGAAAAGAAGAGGCAATTCTATACAAAGGAGCAGATATACAAAAGTTATGTAAAGAGCATAACATTGAAGTAGAATATATAAAAGAAAGTAAGAAAACTTACGGGGTATCCTTTAGGGCGCAAACAGAAATGGACCAAAAACACTGTAAAATTTGGATTTTTGAAGGATCGATTAAAGAACTAAGCAAGCATAGTCATTCTATGGGACGCAGAGGGATTTCTTATGATGAGGCTCTAAATATTCATTTGTCCCATGAATTCTTTCACTATATAGAATTTAAAAAAGAAAACTTTGTTGGTGAGAAACTAGAACCTATTGTTCGTATAAACCTCCCCTTTTTAAAGAAAAAAGGAATAATACAAAGATGTAGTGAAATAGCTGCCCACAGTTTTGCAAAAGAACTGATTGGACTGAATGAACTACCAAATATATTTGATTATCTGTATTTAATAAAAGAAGGACAGATGAAGGAAAAAGAATTTAACAAGATGATAAATAGTTATGAAGTTAGACTATTATAAGTTATAGTCTTATACATATGTAATAGGTGAGAGGTAAGGGGTTCATATGCTGATAGTCATAGAAAATGAAAATGTAAAAGGTACTGTAGATACATTTGGTGGGGAACTGATTGGCTTAACAGATGGTAATATTGATTATCTATGGAGTGGGGATGAAAAATTCTGGATTGGCCGTTCGCCACATCTTTTTCCTGTTATAGGAACTCTAAAAAACAATGAATTAGCTACAGAAAACCAAATATATAACATAGGTAAGCATGGTTTTTTAAGAAATTGTAAATTTAGTATATATAAGAAAACCAATGATTCCGTTATTTTATATTTTAAATGTAATGAAGAAACAAGAAAGATGTATCCTTATGATTTTACTTTTTATGTAACCCATTCTTTAACACAAAAAGGAGTGGTTACTTCGTATAAAGTTGTAAATGAAGATAATAAGGATATTTTCTTTAATCTAGGTGGCCATGTGGGTGTAAAATGCCCACTCCTCTTAGGTGAGACGTTTGGGGATTATGAAATAAACTTTTCTAAACCATTGACAAATGGAGTATATTTTCCTGAAGATGATGATCCTATAAAAAGGGAGAGTATAGTTCCCTTCTTTCATGATTGCAGTAGGTTTCATTTGTCCCATGATTATTTTAGTAAAGGTCCTATGATTATTGATGGAATAGAGGCAAAGTCACTTATCTTAAAAAGTAACAAGAGCTCTATTGGAATTAAATTTACTTATGAAGATTTTCCTGTACTTGCATTATGGACTTTCGGTAATAAAAAAGCGCCTTATATATGCTTAGAACCTTGGCATGGTCTTCCGGCAATGGAGGATGATCATAAAGAGTTTTCAAAAAAAATATACATTATTAAATTGAAACCAGGAGAAAGTAAGAGGATTACATATAAAATAGATATTATTAAAAGTAAATGCTGCGTGTAGTATGGTTATCTAATGCCATAGTGTAGGCAGTATTTTTCTGCTCAACTTATAAATTTTGTATGAACATTTATTAGAATGATACAAAAGTTAGAGGACATACTAATAAAGATCCATTTAAGATGTTTAAAAAAAGGATAAAACA
>JBKEAO010000111.1:0-18596 GCA_047972335.1 Anaerocolumna sp.
ACAAGATGCCCACAATGACATATGGGTATTCCATGATCCATCATAATTTCTGCTTCTCTAAAATCTACAACAACAGCCCCTTTATACCCGATTTCAATTAGTTTTTTTGCAATGTAAGGATTTCTTCCTATTTGCTTTAACATAAAAAATAATTCAATCTGATATTGATCAGCTTCTTCCTTTATTAAAACTGCATTGTGCAGAATTTGATCCACATCTAATATAAATGAATCTGGCTGCATTTCACCATTTTCATGAGATGCTTTTATAAAATCAATGAAATCACGGTTTCTTTTTATTAATGTACTTAAGAACATTCTAATTCCCCATTTCCAATATTCTTCTAGGGTTATCTATTAACATTTTATCTATTTCAGCTCTACTTACTCCCATTTTAAAGAGAAGGGGAATAAAACTTTCCATTACTTTGCAATAACCTGCTCCGCCATTCATCCTTAAATAGGATCTTCTAGATACATCTTGAGATAATAGTATCTTGTCTCCATATCCTTTATCCAATAACCTACATATACCTTCTGCTCTTTTTTCATCAGGTAAATAACTAGTCTTACCAATTGTATCAAAAGCCAAATTCACACCTGACTCTAATAAGGATACCTGATATGCAACTGACCCAACTAAATCTGTATGCCCCAATATGATCTTGTCACTATTCATACCAGTATTTTGCATAATTCTTAGTTGTTCTTTTCCTAAAAGACCCATATCACAATGGGTGCTAACACAGGCCTTTGTTTTTATGGAAGCTCTTCCTGCTGCCCTTAGTACTTTTTCTTCGCTATTGTTACTTTCATTTCTGCTATATCCAATTTCTCCAATAATGCCGGCCTTAATCTGAGTATCTTCAATTCCCACCTGTAATTCTTTTATGAAAATCTCTTCTATTTCTTCTACTTTGGCATGTTTTATAAGGTCTGTATGATAATCCTTTATATAAAAGCCTGTAGCGCATATAATATGAACACCCGTCTGTATTGAAATCTCCTTTAACTTCTTTACATCCCTACCCATATCATTACAAGTAAGCTCGATGATTGCATTTACCCCTAACTCTTTGGCCTGAAGGAGTTCACTCACTGCCAAATCTTCTTCTAGGATATAAGACTCCTGATCACCACGCACTCTCCTTAAATCAATCATGATATGTTCATGACTCATGGTAATTCCAAGTTCTTCTACATTTCCATTCACTGTTTGTATCATTCTAATCTCCATGATTGGTAGTGCAAGGTGGAGAAACTAATTATATTTTAAGCTTCTTCTAACAGCCCACCCTGCACCACATTAATCTAAACCACAATAACTTACAGTCATAACTAGCTATTTTAAGTTCAGTTCAAATACTACATTACATTAGGTTACACTGCAAATAATCCAACAATATGTAAAATATTTAGAATAATGCCTGTAGCAATCGCAGCTACTGGTCCAATTGCCATCTTCATGATTCTTCTGCCAGTCAATTCATTGATAAAATAGATCATGGCTCCAATAAAGAAGCCTGTATATCCACCCATTTTAACTGTAGCATTAATTGCTCCAATTAAAAGTGCAAACTCCATTACTGTTGTCATTGCAGAACGAATATTATCAGAGGAGGCTCTAATGGAAGGGAATTTACCAAGTACTTTTCCAATCACACCAAGTAAAGAAACTTCTAATAAAATCACAAGAGCTCCACCAATTGCAGCAAAAATTGGATTCGGCATTAAATAACCTACAGGGTAGATAAAAGTTAAACCTGCAATACCATAAACACCAGTTGTAATAGCTGTTGTAGCAATCAATGGAATAAAGCCAAGGCCACGCATAAACTCTGCGATGGAAGCTTGCTGGGTTAATGCTTTTGCCACCTCTGGATCTGTTGCCTTATGAGCTTCTGACAACATATAGATAGAAACGTCAGAACCTGCAAATACACCTATATTACAAGCTACTGCAATAATGGCACCACCAATCATAAGCCATATTACATTCTTTTTAATCCTTTGTGTTCTTTCTGAAAATACATTAACCGTTTCATCATCAGCTTTTACTGGATTCTTTTTATCGTTCATAATAGCAAAAGCTATGAGTAAGACTACACCGACAAAAACTTGAATGGACTCAGGATATATGGTTGTAAAAGTGGCAACTAACTGACGAACCAATAAAGTAATTGTAGTGGCAATAGCACCCTTCTTTGCACCAAATTGAGTAAAAATTGCAATGAGTGGAAATAGGGCAAAAGCTGAAACAATCGGATCACTTAGCGCTCCCATAGCTCCAATTAAGTCAACAGGTAACCCTGTCAGTACTGTGTTAATAAGTCCTAAGGACGTTATGGTTAAGGCACCCCAGGCTCCACCAAGAATTGGCGCCAGCCATTTTTTCTTTGCAATAACCCCTAATATGTCGGTGGTCAAAAACAATAACCAAGGATTTAGTATGCCCGTTGGCAGTGTATGTGCAATACCAACAGATGCGATAAATCCAACACTTAATCCAAAGGCAATGGAGCTTAGCTCACTTCGTTTCATTCTGCCTTCTATGTACTCTGGTATAACTGGCCTTAGTCCATCGTGAAACACTGCCATACCCATATGTGATAAAAAAGCTGTAAACCCGCATAAAACTGTTACTACCAATACATTAAAAATAGTTAATTCTCCTAACATCTTCTTCCTCCTATTGTGTTTTTTAGTGCTTGCACCAATACTGGTACCGTTTTGTCTATGGAATCATG
This sequence comes from Anaerocolumna sp., assembly GCA_047972335.1. Classification (GTDB taxonomy): domain Bacteria; phylum Bacillota; class Clostridia; order Lachnospirales; family Lachnospiraceae; genus Anaerocolumna. The sequence goes on from JBKEAO010000111.1 coordinate 2,747, forward strand.
AGCCATACCAAATACAACTTTACCTTCTGCGATAACTTTTTGTATCAAGTCTGGATTCACCTGACCACCGTTTTTTGCAACTGTGCAGCATTTTTGATAACCAATTATTCCAATTAGAATTGAAATAGCTGCACCACCACCACTTTCACAGGCACCGAAATAGTAATCAACCACACCATTTTTTAACATGGGAACTGCGCCGATATCTGTTGTAATCACTGTCTCAATGTTTGGATCCACTTTTTTTATAGCTGCCTCCATTTCTGTCTTTTTCATACCTCCAATAGCTACCTTCATTGACATCCTCCTTCTTGCTTCCTATATTCTTTCGCTTTGCGCTAATAGATTACAAATGTGAATTAAGAAATATTCTCTTTCATTCTGGGATAGTTGATTCTCTATTCCTGCTATCATTGACTCTATTATTTGTTCTGCTTTTTGATAATCTTTAGATTCCTTAATTTCTTCAAAGACACTTCTATGTAATGGATCAATCTCCTCTCCCAGTTCATTTCTTCTAAATGCTGCACATATATGTGTTATCATAATTCCTGCATTTTCTTCCGTTAAAGTAATATGGTACTCTTCCTCCACCATCTTTATAATAAAAAGAATATCCTTATATGCGACCTCGTTCATCATATTGTATTCTTTTAATATTCTAACTCGTTCCATTAAATCCATATTCTGTCATCCTTTCTTCTGTTATTCCAACAGCCATTTGTTGGTTCTTCTTTTGGTTACTCCTCTTGGTTACTCTGTTGGTTTCTCCTGTTGGTTTCTCCTCCTGGTTTCTCCTCTTGAATGCTCCTCTTATGAATCAGCTTGTTTTTTTTACTCGATTTTAACTTATTTTTATTCATACCTCTCATTGTACAGTTTTTTGTAAATTGATTTTATAAAATAAAGCCTAGTAATTAGGCATTATTTTGTTTGAAATAACATCTTTTTGAATACTTTCTACCTGCTCTGCATCGAAAAAACGTTTGAAATAATTTTTAATCCCTATTTCTTCACAACGTGTTACGATTACAGCCTGTGTATTCTCCTTGCTTTGTGTGGTGTCATTGATATCAATACATTTTAATTCTATATTATTAATAATGTTCTCTTCAAAACTCCAAATGGAACCATCAATCGTATGGTTTCTAATACTTTCAATAATTTGATTATATTTTATTGGAACAATAGTAATGTTCTTATCCCTAAAATATCTTTGGGTCATATCCATTTGATCGAAGGAAGAATAATCTACACCAATTCTCATCCCTTCAAAAAAATCTGTAAATTTGTTATTTACAATCAGTATATGCTCATTTACGTAGGTCTTATCTGACATCTGTGCAATTATTTCTATTGGAATATTATCCTTTACATAGTGTTTTGCTGACAGCCTTGACATAATGCAAAAATCATATCTTCCATCCAACAAGGAATTAATTCTTCTCTCTGCACCAGACATAAATGCCAGATTTGTTGAAATGTCATCACTATTTAAGGTCTTATAGATTCCAGTTGCCAAACCTTCATATCTTTTAGAATAAGGCAGTGGCATAACTCCCACAAGGTTCTTAATTCCACTAATTTTCATTAATATACCATAATCTATTTGCGTAATCATACTGCCTTTATGGCCCCTAGTTTCAAAATCTAAGGCACCAAATGCCTGAAGATTTTTAAGAGCTGTCTGAACAGTACCTCTACCTACCTTTAATTCGTTTGAAATATTAATAATCGTCTCTAGTCTATCACCTTCTTGCTTTGCTAAAAGTGATTGGGCTAAATGCATTAATACCACACCATTTTTTTGCATAAGAGCTGTTTGTATGTTCTTCATGTTACCCTCCACTTGTACAGTTTACTGTAAATTGTTATTATAAATACAATACCATATTTTGTAAAGGAAATCAAGTAGAATTTCATAAATTTTTTTACTAAAAAACAACTATTTAGGGTTACTGCTCTTCAATGAACTTTGAGTCGTTTTCCTCTGGTTTCTAAATTCATTGGGTGTACAATCATTATACTTTTTGAATACCTTGCTAAAATACGTAATATCCGTAATTCCCACTTTCTCTGAAACTTCGTATACCTTTAAATTCCTATCTAACAGAAGCTTCTTTGCGTACTTCATTCTTATTTCATTTACTATATCTTTAAAGTTTTTATTACAATACTTACTAATTAGTTTACTAAGATGCCAGACACTGACAAAATTCTTATCCGCTATATCTGAAAGTGTAATTCTCTCATCATAATGGCTTTCAACATATTGAATGACTTGTTCTACTAAATAATTGTCAATTTTATTTTTATTGATTCCTCTTTTTTCATCCAGATTCTCCACCATACACCAGAGAGCCTCTTCAATTTCTTCTATCTGTGATGGTTTTAATAAATATCTTGTTACTCCATATTTAATTGCTTGTCTGGCATAGTCTAAATCACCATAGCCAGTCATTACTGTGACTTCTTTGTTCTTGAGTTGGAGCTTCATTCGTTCTAACATATCCAGCCCATCCATATTGGGCATGCAAATATCCGTAAAGATAATATCAGGATTTAGCTCCTCTATCCGCTTGATTCCTTCCATGCCATCATCTGCCACACCAACTATCTTACAATTAAATTTTCCCCAGTCCACTACACTTTTTAGACCTCTTAGAATAACTTCTTCATCATCGATTAAAACCACACTATACATATCTATCCTCCTAGCCCTTTACTGCACCAGCTGTCAATCCCTTAACTATGTTTTTTTGAAGTAATAAATATATCACTAAAACAGGCACTACTACAAGTACAACGGAAGCTGTCATCAATCCAAAATCCGTTCCATATTTTGAACTTATTTCATTCAGTAATGCACATACAGGAAAGGTTTCTCTTCTTCTTAGCACGATCATTTGCGTAAATAAATCATTGTAGGACCATAAAAATACAAAGATTGCAACAGAAGCCAAAGCAGGTTTTGACAAAGGTATAATAACACTCCTATAAATACGTCTAATAGATGCGCCTTCTAAAAAAGCTGATTCTTCTAATTCATAGGGTAGGGATCCCATAAATCCCATTAATACAATCACAGCAAAGGCAAGATTGGTAGCCACCTGTGGTATGATTACTCCCAATGGATGATTGACAAGTTCTAACTCTACTATCATTTTAAATACTGGTATAATAGTTGCAAATGCTGGAAACATCAAGCTTCCTACAATCATAAAGTACACTAAATTCTTAAACTTAAATTCATATCTTGTCATGGCAAAGGCTGCTAGACTTCCTACCAATAAGACGATTAACATAGTACTTCCTGAAATCACCAAGCTATTCTTATAAGCTCTTAAAATATTCTGTCTTTCAAAGGCATTGATATAATTTATCAAATTAAAGTTTTGAGGCAGTCCAAAGGAAGAAGTTAATATCTCTCTTGAAGGTTTAAAAGAATTAAGAATCAACCAAATAAATGGATATATTGTGGAGGCTGCCCATGTTAATAATACACTATAAATTAATACTTTTCCAAGTATTTTCTTTTTTTTATCATCTTCTCTCATCGCTACTCCTAATACTGTTCCTGCTTCATTAATTTATTGGTTATCTGAGATATTACAATTCCTACAATAACAATGGCCAAGGCAATGGCAGAACCATAATCAACATTTTCTTCTATAAAAGTTACCTGGTACATATAAGTCCCCATAAAATGCGTAAGTCCTTTTGGAGCCCCTTTCGGTGCTATGACCCATGGTAAATCAAAGGCTTTTAGCGAGCCTGTTATGGCAAGGATGATACAGGTCCTAATTACATTTTTTAATAATGGTATGGTTATGTATCGAACTTTTTTAAATCCCACCGCTCCATCTAAATGAGCAGATTCAAAGATCTCTTCTGAAATCCCACTAATTCCAGTCAGTAATATAATAAAGTAAAATCCTACATAGCTCCAGATAATTGGCACAGATATCATAATAAGTGCCAGGCTTTCAGATTTCCAATTGACAGAATCAAGACCTAGTGCACTTAATATCTGATTTAGCATACCACCATAATAGGTATAGAACAAATTAAACATAAGACCAATGGCCGTTGCTGAAATAACGATAGGGAAAAAATAAACAGTCTTAAAAAATTTCTTAAGCCCCTTAATACTATCTACTAGCACAGCCAGCACAAGGCCAATCCCCACTTGAAAGACTACAGTTAAAAACATAATAATACCTGTATTCTTAATCGATATTAGGATATTAGGATCGATAAATAATTTCTTATAATTGGTAAGCCCTAAAAATTCTCCCCTACTTCCACCTAATCCTACTATATTAAATAATCCATTCCATATATTGGAAGTAAAGGGATAGTACAAGAAGGTAACCATAATTATAATCATTGGGCCAAGTAGCCATATCAATGCTCTTTTTTTTCGATATATCATTTTTACACCCATTGCATATCACAAGTTTTCCTGTGATACTGCCACAAATAACACTGAGCAAAAGAATCCCACTGTGGCAACCTTTCAATTAATATATTTTCTTCCACTCTTCTCATTCCCTTGCAATCTTCTTAAATTAAAACAGAAGGGTGTTTAAACACTTGTTCAAACACCCAGTCTATTAAAGTATTTAAGCTTCACTGTTCTTTATTCTGCAGAGTTATATATCGTAATTACGTTTTCTAAGACTTCACGAGGATCTTTTGTACCCTCAGCCATGTTACCCACTGCTCCAAGCCATGCAGACCAAGCTTCACCAGATATTCTAGAATCAATTGGTAAATCCACTCTATCTTTTGCATTTACAAAGGTATCCCAACCAGTTTGGTCTAATAAACTTAAGTTCTCAGGTGTAGGTAATTCACATGGTGCAACAGAAGTGATTTTTTGTAAGAATTCTGGTGTGGAAACCATTTGAATAAAGTCCACACATGCCTGTCTCTTATCTTTGTCTTCCCAAGCTTTTTTTGTTATGTACCAACCACTTGTAAATCCTGCAACTATATCCGTACTATTATCCTTAGTCATTGATGGAAATGCCATGGTTACAACATTTTCATTGTCGGAGATACCACCCATAAACCAAGAACCGTCAATCTTCATTGCTGCCTGTTTGGTATAGAATAATTCACTGGTAAGTGCATCTGTGGTGGAATTAACATCCACAGGGAATGCACCTGCATCATATAATACTTTAAATTGTTCCATACCCTTTACCCAGCTATCAGGAATTTCTTCTACTGATGAAGGTACCAGTCTATGATCTTCTACTCCACCTGCTGCCATCACTAAATGCTCAATCATATAGTGAGGAATATCGGAAAAACTAACTGCGAATGGCACAATATCATTTGCCTTAAATGTTTCCACAGCTTTCATCAAATTCTCCCAGTTCGTAGGAAGTTCTAAACCGTATTGATCAAATAAATCCTTGTTACAAAAAAGTGCTTCATAAAATCCACGCGTTGGAACTGCATATTGTTTACCGTCTGGTGCTGTTGTATAAGCATGGTCATAAATATTCTTACAAAAGTCTGGGAATTCACTTTTTATGGTTTCTAAATCTACAAAACTACCATTTTCAATCAATCCATGACTGTTTGCATCAGTAAAGTAAAGAATCACATCTGGCTCATTACCTACTGCAAAATCTGCCTTAATTCTTGATTTCCATTCTTCATTCGAAGCAGAAGATTCATCTAATATTTCTACATTCGGATACTGATCTTGGAATTCTACTAACATTTGATTGTAATGTTCTAGTGCAGGATCTGTTGCGCCAAACATACTTACTGTGTTTAGTGTAATCTTTTTATCCGGAGTCTTTGTAGCATCTTGTGCCACTTCCTTCTCAGTATCTGCAGTAGTCCCTTTTGTCCCACCTGAACATGCTGATAATGAACCCATAAGTAATACCACTACGAATAGCACTGAAAATAATTTGGATACCTTTTTCATAAATACCTCCTCAATGTGTTTTTGATACTATAATCTTATGATTTTTCCTTGTCACTTTCAACTAGACACATCTGTTGTTTATTGGAATTAATTGTACACTTCCACGGTATTCTAATACTTGATTCCGTCATGTTTTGTTTGTTTATACCAATAAGAAGTCCATATTCCGGACCATAAATAAGCTTAATTCTTTCATTCACATTTTTAATTCCCACACTATGTTGCTTGCCAGGTTCGCTCTTTCCTGCTAGTATTTGTTCTATTTTATCCATATCTGTAGGAGATAGTGGAAGTCCATCATTTGCAATGCTTATTACGATTTCATCATTAGCTTTTTTTATGCTAATTGAAATTTTACCTCCCTTGGCAGGTTCAATTCCATGCACAACTGCATTTTCAAGTAAGGGCTGAATGATCAGTATTGGTACTTCACAATTTAGCAACTCCTCTTCCATTTCTTTATCAATGATAATTCTTTCTTCAAATCTCCGCTTTAAAATATAGAGGTAGGAGTCCACATATCTCATTTCTTCATTTAGGGCAATCATCTTTTTGTTATTACGATTTAAGGTTGCACTTAATATGACACTTAAGGAACGTATCATTTTTGAAATCTCTGTTCCTCCTAACATCTGGGCTTTCCAATTGATAATTTCTAAGGTATTATTAATAAAATGTGGGTTGATCTGGGCTTGTAGGGCTTTTATTTTAGCCTCTTTTAAATTCAATTCCTCTTTGTAAACGTAGTTAATTAAATACTGAACCTTTAAAGACATTTCATTAAAACCATTCATTAATACCCCTAACTCGTCCTCCCTATCACAGGATAAAGTAATTCCCCAGTTTTCTTTTTCCACTTCCTTTAAGGCCTTGGTTAATTCAACAATTGGTCCAACTATACTTGTATATATGGAAAATAATACAAAGGAAATACAAACAATAATTAGAAATACACTAATGGTTATTCCTCTTACAAAGATAGTTTCTTCCTGAATTAATTTGCTTTTTTCAACTTTTACATCACATATTAAGGAAACATGATTCTCCTCTAGGCTAATCTGAAAGGTCAATATTCCATGATCAACAGGAATCGTAGTTTCATTTAATTCATCTCTTAATTGCAGCTCTTCTCCATTGATCATTACCTTAATCCATTTGTCGAAGCTAGAATTGGTTAACAATTCTTTAAAGAAAACCTTGGGATTTAACTGATTTACAATAACCCCAAACTTTTCAAAATTTTTGGTGGAGATTAGATTTCTAATCAGATAAATTTTATCTTTTACCACAAAAAAGCAAATATCACTTCCTAAATTTTTTGTTTTATTTTCTATGTAGCGATGAACATTCTGCAGATAGCTATCAATCTCGTGATAGCCATCTGCTGTTATAGAATATAACTGATTTGGATTAGATTCCAACAATACAGCTGAAAATAATATTTCATTATTCAAATAAAATTTATCTCTTAACGCTGTTGTTATAAACTTATATGCCAGAGTTTTACTTATTTTATTCTTCTTTAGTCCATAAGCATACTCTTCTATTTTCTCCTCATAAGTAATATCTTGAGAAAGTTTTATGGCCGTATGTAACCTTTGTTCTGACATGCCAAGTGCATACTGAATTTGTGATTCTACTTCAAATTTTCTTTTCTTTTCTATTATTTCACTTTGATATAAACTTGAGAAGAGAATAAGACATGCTAAGGGAATGAATATTGCAATGACTACCATACCCATCATTTTAGACTTTATATTCATGCGACTTGCAATACTCTTTCTACTCATGTGTTATTTCTCCTCTAATGAAGTTATTTGGCAAATCAACTGGCTAAACATTTGTATACTTTTTTCTAAATGACTTTCTTTATTACGGTACCTCCATGTCTTTTTAAATACTTCTAACAAGGTATATACTCGATTTTTTAATTCCAATAATTCCTTTTCCTCTTTTACTTCTTTTACTTCTTTTACTTCTTTTTCTTCTTTTTCTTCTTTTACTTCTTTTAATCCCTCTATCCAGCCATCTCTTTCACCTTTATGTAGTAAAAATGTGTTCTCTATCACAGCCCTGATATCTGCTGCTAATTGTAACAGACCCAAAGATTGCTCATATTCTAATATGATCCACTCTGCATCATTTCTATTAATATGGGCTTTTTCCAACATGCATTTCATGCTTTTTATGTATGTATTTATACCTGAATAATCAAATTCTTTATTTGTTTCAATCTGATAAATCAGTTCCTTTCCTCCATCCTCATAGAAACGATTGGCATAAGGAATCATCCAATTCTTCATTTTTTGTACATAAGTATTAAAATCCTCTTTTGAACATAGTCCCATAACCAACTGATGGTGGAACATACTACCGTTTAATAATCTAAAGTCATCGAATTGATAAGTTCTTCCAATCATTAGAGAAAGTTTACCCATTTGTCTATTGGAATCTTCAAAAACATAAACATCTAGATAATTAGATAACTCCTCCATGTTTACCTCTTCTTTATTCCATGCTCTTGCTGCTGCATAGACAAAACCAGGATAGGAAATAGGAAATACCTGCCAGTGTCCTGCATCACCCCAGTCAGTCATAATAATACCTTTTGCTCCATATCTGTGGGCACAATCAATGGCTTTATCCACATTGAGTATCATATTGTCAGTTCTACCTGTAAGAGAGCACCAGGAACTTGTTCCCGGACATAGATAAAAATCTAGATTTTTTTCCTTTAATATTTTACATTCTGTATCAAAGGGATAATGATCTTCATAACCCCAATCAAGCAAAATTATATCACGTGGAATATCTCCTATCTCCTGATCAAAGCTAAGGAGCATATCACTCCACATCATCATTTTCTTTCCATGCTCTCTTGTTATCTCATACATTGTATATAGCCAGTCTTTATATAAATTGGGTTCTGTAATTCCAAAGCTTTCATCCATATTTACATTATAATAGGGACTACTAAAATATGGCAACATATCTTTTGTTAAGTTCTCTACAAATCTTTTACTTTCCACTTGTTCAGGATTTAAAGTGCCTGGTGGATGCATTGTTCCAAAGGCTAACTCTCCCTCAGGATTTCTTGCTAAATGGCTAAAATCTTTTATACTTAACCAATCTGTCATATGCCCTAAGGTATTTTGATTTGGAATAAACGCGATAAAGCGATTACTACAGTATTCCTGTAATAGTCCAACCTCTTCTTTTTTCATATAGCACTCTTCTTTTAAATACTCACGAAAAGATTCGTATTCAAAAGATAATCCTTCTACATATAATTGTAACTGATTATATTTTAAGTCTGCCATCATATCAACTAGTAGATATAAAGTTTCTAATTTAGGTACTTTATTCCTGCTAATATCATATAAAATTCCTCTATTGGGTATATCCGGATAATCCCATATATCCATACATGGCAAGTATCCCCTGTATTGCTTTCTTATGTGTTTTACTGTAATACATCCATAAAAGAGACCTCTCATACTGGCATATTGAAGGTTTATCCCCTTTTGTGTAATCTGAATTTTATATTCCTCCTCTCCTAACTCAGAACACTCAACTGTTAGATTCACTTGCACAAGTCCATATTGCACCTGACCTAGTGCCATAGAACATACCTTTTTGACCCCGTCCTCTGTGTCCCCATGGATTACAATACTACTTAGTTTAAGATTACCTTCCTGATATGAGACCTTCTTCACCTTTGGTAATATAGACAACCCTTCCATAACTTTCTCCTTCTTTTCTTCTTGTCTTTTTTCTTCTTGTCTTCTTTTCTTCTTGTCTTTTTACTTCTCTTTCTCTTTTTCTCCTTATTCTCTTTCTTATTAACTTGCTTCTTCTCCTTAAAATTTCGAAATAACTATATACAATTATTTCATTTCCCCAAAATAAAAACAATGTAGAAACTTGTGATAAATGCCAAGTTTCTACATTGTTTTTTTACTAAAAATATATTTTAGATCTTTTAGATTTAGTTACGAAAGGTTTTATTAACATCTGCTATTTCAGATTTAGTTACGAAAGGTTTTATTAACATCTGTTATTCAAGATTTTTTACTAGAGAATCTGCCAATTCTTTGTATTCTTCTTCAGTTAGGAATGTTTTCTGTGGATTCATTTGGAAGATTCCTCCCCATTCGTCTCCATCCTTATACTTTGGTACAAGATGCATATGTAAATGGCAACCTGTGTCTCCGTACATTCCATAATTTATTTTATCAGGGTGGAAGGTTTTATGAATCGCATTTGCAGCTTTTGTAACATCTGCCATAAATGCATTGCTTTCTTCCTCAGAAATATTTACAATCTCACTTACATGGTCCTTATAAGCTACAATAAAACGACCGTTTTTACTTTGTTCTCTAAAGAGAATTAGGCTGCTAACCTCTAAATCACATACAAAAATTCCAAATTTGTCTAACAACTCACCTTTTGCACAATAAGCGCAATTTTGATCCTTCATGCTTTTCCTTAACTCCTGTTATCATAGTATTTTTGTCAGTGCTATCATTCAATTACTTGATTATTATAACACAACAAATATCCTTTTGGCATATTCTTTTTTACATACGCCATTCCTTCTTTTAATTCATAAGTTCTTAAGTTAGCTAAATAGGCATCAAACCATTCCCTACCAGTTTTATCTGAGGAAAAACCAATGTCTTCATTGAATTGCTTTAATATAGCTCTACAAGCATCTTCTAGTATTTTTGCACTATCCTTAGATAAATTATCTTCTAAAAATCTTGTAGATGCATAGGTAAGTAAATAATCTCCATAGTAGGTCAAATCACGCTTTAAAGCTTGTAACTTCCAATTACTAGGATCTTCACTCATGGTCAATATGTCGTTTATGAGGCTTGTAATCTTCTCCTTGGAATTGATATACCCACCCTCTATGAGAGACTTATATATACTTTGTTCTTGTGCTACAATGAACTTTTGGGTATCCAATCCCTCCTCCCACAATTCTTGTGGAAACTTATTCTGGAGATCGGATAAGTAATATGAGCCATCTCTTGGTTGCCAATATTCATGAAGTATATACCCTCCATCATCTCCCAATTTAAAAGTGATTGCAGTAGGAATATGACTACCAGATGATTCTTCCATGTTATCTATCATCCCATTATTGTTAAGGTTAAATTCCGCATAGCGTACCATGGTATAAACAGTGATGGTCAGTGAGTCTATATTGTTACTATCGCTTTCTCCTTCTTTTATTGCCAAAATAATATGGTTTTCACAAGTAAGATCAGCTGGATGACTATTATTTTTATTATGCTCTATGATAGCCAGATGTACTGCATTCTCCAAGGAATCCGTCACCTCGCTATACTGAATAACCTCTAGATTCTCTTTACGATTTACACTATCTACATCTGGTAGTTCAATTTGCTTTTCTTCCTCTATCAGAATAATTGCTGCATCTTTGGGATTCGCTAACAATCCCATTCCAATAAAGAACACAATAATCATGGATAATCCAATCATCCAAAATCTAGGTTTTTTATACTTAAGTACATTCTTGATTCTACCTATTGTATCCCCCTCACCAAAGGCTAATGGTGTACCTACACCCATTCTTCTTCCTGTTGCTAGAGTTAATAAAGATTCGGAATAATCTTTTTTAAAATGGTTTCCAATCTTATTGATAACAGATTCATCACAAGACATCTCCATATCTTTACCACTTATCCCAAATGCAATCCATACAACAGGATTAAACCAATGTATTGATAAAGCAAGAAAACTTATTAGCCTCATAAGATGGTCTAATCTTTTTATATGCGTTTGTTCATGTATAAGAATATAGTCTACTTCCGACTCCCTTAAATTTGTAGGTAGGTAAATGTGTGGACGAAAAATCCCCATAACAAATGCCGTCTGAATTCTATCAGAGATGAATATCCTTTCCCTATAATAGCTTGCAGATTTCAAACGCCTCCATAACCTAACTAACTGTATCAGATGATAGGTTATGAATATCACTATACCTGATAGCCATATACTACTTCCAATAAAAATCCATACCTGCATAGGATTTACACTTACAAGTCCTACAGGTGCTGGAAGTAAAGCATTTACGGAATTATTAATGATGGTGACTCCTGTGTCAACAGACGGCGTATTACTAAACATAATGTCTTGAGATATAGGTTCTATCTTCGTTGGAATGAGACTATAAATGCTTTCAAAGGAAAATGGAATGAGTAAACGAATCAAAACTACCAACCACAAGGCATAGGAAAATACCTTAGGCGTTTTCTTTAAAAATAATCTTACAAATAGCACAAGAATCGTAACAATACTTGCTGTAAAACTCATATTCAGAATTTGTAAAAATACATTTGAAAGCATCGTTACTCCTCCTTATGCTCATCGATTAATCTTTGAATCTCATGGATTTCCTTTTTGCTTAGCTTTTTTCGATGGGAAAATGCTGCCAAAAATTGTGGTAAAGAGCCGTGAAATACCTCAATAATAAACTGTTCTCCCCTGGCTGCCCTAAAATCTTCCTTCGTCATAAGAGATGTCACACATCCATTATCATTTTTAAAGATTTCCCTCTCACATAACCGTTTTAACATGGTATATGTGGTTGTTCGCTTCCAATTGAATTCTTTTTCACATAATTCTGTAAGCACACGGGAAGTTACAGGTTCATTTGCCCAGATTAAATCTGCAAATCTTTGTTCCATTTCTCCTAATTTCAATTGCTCCACTAAAAACACCTCCTGTCTAATGATATTAGACTAAGTATAGTCTAACACGATTAGACACAAGGTGTCAACTTTAATTTCCATATATTTTTCACTCAAAATAAGCTAGCTAACAACTTGATAAATTCATAACTTCAACTAGAATATTTGAGCTATGTATATAACTACTTCAACATATATTTCATTTCATCTGCTACAAACTGAACCTGTGTTCCTACAATAACCTGAACATTAGTTTTATTAGGACGAATGACACCTGAAACACCTGAGGACTTAATTTTCTTCTCATCCACTGCAGTATAATCCTTAATTTCAATACGAAGTCTTGTGATGCAGTTATCCAAAGAAATTACATTGTTTTTTCCACCAAGGCCATCTAAGATTGTCGCTGCTACGGATGCATAATCTCCATTGCTTAACGTTGCATGTTTTTCTTCATCAGAAATTTCATCTTCTTCTCTTCCCGGCGTTTTAAACTTAAATACAGTTATTAATAATCTAAAAACCCCATAATAAGCAGCTGAAAATGCCAGACCAACAGGTAATAAAAGTAACGGATTTTGAGCCATAGGAGCCTTAAAACTTAACACATAGTCAATTAAGCCTGCACTAAAGTTAAAACCAGCTCTTGCGGGTAAAAGTGCTACAATAAAACAGGATATACCTGTTAATAAAGCATGCACTGCATATAATACTGGTGCTAAAAACATAAAGGAGAATTCCAATGGCTCAGTAACACCTGTTAAGAAAGAACAAAGGGCTGCTGCAAACAATAAAGAGCCAGCAATTTTTTTCTTATTTGACTTTGCTGTATGATACATCGCTAACGCTGCACCTGGCAAGCCAAACATCATAACAGGGAAGAACCCAGACATATACATACCTGTTTGACCTAAAGTACCATCTCCAGACCAGAAATTGCTCAAATCATTAATATTAGCCACATCAAACCAGAATACACTATTTAAAGCATGATGTAATCCAAAAGGAATCAATAATCTATTAAGAAAACCGTAGATTCCTGCACCAATAGCTCCAGTTCCAACAATTGTAGTACCAAATGTAACCAATCCGCTATAGACTACTGGCCAAATGAAGAATAAAAGAACACTAGCAACAATGGTTATTCCAGCTGTTACAATTGCAACACAACGTTTACCACTAAAGAACCCAAGATATGTGGGTAACTTTGTGTTCTTAAAATGATTGTAACAATAAGAAGCAATGATACCTGCAAGAATACCAATAAAAGCATTCTCAATCTTTCCAAAGGCAGGATTTGCTTCTGCACCGGTAAACATAGAAACAGCACCACTAGATAATAAGGTTGTAAACATTAACCAGGATACAAGTCCCGCAAGACCTGCTGTACCATCATTATCATCGGACATACCTACTGATACACCAATGGCGAATAACAACGCCATATTATCAATAATCGCTCCACCTGCTTTGATTAAGAAAGCAGCAATAACATTATTTGCGCCCCATCCACTTGGATCAATCCAATAGCCTATACCCATTAAGATACCAGCTACCGGTAAGCACGCCACTGGAAGCATTAAGGACTTACCTAGTCTTTGTAAAAATTTCATCATATAAAAACTCCTCCTTTTTTATTATACTGTATTTCTACAGCTAATTACCTTTTTATTCTTTTCTATTTCTTTTATTCTTTTATTTCTCCTACTACCAGTAACTTCTTAAGTAATATGATACTTACTAAGAATTATTTTTTAAGAACTAGAACAACATCTAACTGTTCCACCATCTTTCCTTCTAAATACTTGATTTCAGAATACTCTGAAGGATTGCATATAATCACTGGTGTAATCACATCATATCCTTTGGCCTTGATTTTCTCCATATCAAAGGTTATCAATAAATCTCCAGCCTTTACTTCATCACCTGCCTGAACAAATGACTCATAAAACGCCCCCTTTAGATTAACAGTATCCAAACCCACATGAATTAGAATTTCTGTTCCTTGGTTTGAGACAATCCCAATGGCATGCTTTGTATCAATTACTGTTCCAACTACACCATCAACAGGAGCCACCACTTTTCCCTCTAAAGGTTTGATGGCCACGCCATCACCCATAATTTTCTCACTAAAAACAGGATCATTCACTTCTTCTAATGTGCATACCCATCCTTTGATTGGAGCTAGTATTTCTAAACTTATATCCTCTATACTTTTTTCTTTCATTCTTCTATCTTCTATGTTTTTATCTTCTTTGCTCTTATCTTCTATGTTTTTATCTTCTTTGTTTTTATCTTCATTGCTCTTATCTTCTTTGTTTTTATCTTCATTGCTCTTATCTTCTTTGTTTTTATCTTCTTTGTTTTTATCTTCTTTGTTTTTATCTTCTTTGCTTTTATCTTCTTTGCTTTTATCTTCCGAGTGTTTTCCCCTTTTTTTAAATAAATATTGAAACATAGTAATCTCCTATTCCTTATCTTTACATCCTCTCATCAGACGTCGTATTTGAATTGACAACATTGCTTGTTCTTCTTTCTCATTACCACCAGGATAATAATTTTTTATATAGTCAATTATAATTTGACTACAAGCATATTCCTCAGGATATAGCTCTTTTACCATATCCTTAAATTTCTGATCAATGCTAACCTCTGGCTCTTTGTTCATCATTCTTTGTACTAGATTTCTAAGTTCAGTAACAAATCTTCCATATTGCAAAGAATACACCTCTAAAGTTACATTAAATTCCTTTTCCATTATGTGAACCAATTGTGGGATAATTCTAGTTATACTCATGGTCTCACTCATACGGTTGTTAAATTCTGCATTTACAATATGTAGTGCTATAGATGCTGCTTCATCTACAGGTAATTTCACCTGAATCCATCTTTCAATGAGAGCCACAGCATATTCACCAATTAGATATTCCTGAGGGTATAATCGTTGTACATCCCAAAGCAGGGGATTATCAAATATCATTCCTTGTTGATATCTCTCAATAGCAAAATTAATATGATCAGTTAGCGTGATATAAACATTGGGATTTAATTTACAATGAAGTACTTTATCTGCATAGGTTATTATTTCATTGGAAATCTGTATATGTTCAAGGGGAAAACTAGTAAGCAGTTCCTTAAATCTATCCACTTCAATCTGTGTCTCCAAATAAAATAC
>JBKEAO010000062.1:0-7243 GCA_047972335.1 Anaerocolumna sp.
CTGCCACACAATTTAACCAAGGCGTTAAAACAATTCTTAGTGTACGGTCTTATAGAGCCACTTATTTGTGCTTGAAAAGGCAGAACTTACACTGATTATTATGCTGTCTAAAACAAGAAAGAATTTACAACTCCTCCTCCCGTGCTTTGTAGTGTAGCTTCTTGAAGTTATTATCTCATAGGGTAAAGGGTTTGAAAATCTTTCATTACTATTTGTGCCGCCGCTTGGCGGCGGAATGGAGATTATTATGATTGAATTAGGTATTAATAATATAGCTAAATATTATGGAGTGAATAAAATATTTGAAAACATTAATCTAGAAGTGAAAACAGGAGAAAGAATTGGCTTAATTGGACAAAATGGCTGCGGTAAAACTACGCTGTTTAAAATGATTATGGGCATTGAAGAAATAAATGAAGGGGAAATCAATATTAGAAAAGATGCAAAGGTTGCTTACCTTAATCAAATTCCAACATTTAAAGAGAATACTACAGTAATAGAAGTAATCCAAATGGCATTTGAAAAAATATTTAAGATAAAGGGACAGATGGATCAATTAGAAAAAACTTTTACTGATCTAGAAGGAAATGAACTAGATAAGGTCTTACAACAATATGGAGAGCTTACTAATAAATTTGAGGTAGAAGGTGGATACCATCTAGAAACTAAGATTGATAAAATAACAGATGGATTAGAAATCAATGATGCATTAAAAAATATGTATTTCGATGCATTAAGTGGTGGAGAAAAAACCAGAGCTATTCTTGCAAAGATTCTATTAGAGGAACCAGATATTCTACTACTTGATGAGCCAACAAATCATCTAGATTTAGAAACTATAAAATGGTTGGAAGAATTTTTAAAGGGATACCAAGGTTCTGTTGTAGTCATATCCCATGACAGATATTTTCTAGATAGTGTAGTTAGTAAAATTATTGAGTTAGAACAGTCACAAGTCAATACATATCATGGTGATTACACTTATTATCTAGAAGAATTTGAAAAAGGTCGGGTAACAGAGCAAACGAGCTGTATGACACAAGGCAAAATAGATATATGCAAAGAAAATAAGTACAATGGAAAGGAGAGAATAGGTGGTAAAGGTATTAATGTAAAAAAACTTGAGATTCTTGAACAACGTATTGAAGACCTAGAGTCTAAAATAAAAAAACTTGAAGATAAAATAATCAGATATAATAATGATTATGACAAATTAAATGAAATATACAAGGAAAAAGAAAAATTAGACCAACACTTATTAGCAAGTTATACAGAATGGGAGACGATGTTAGAAACAAAGCAATCCCAATAACCTCCCCAATATAGGATTATATAAAGGTTATATTATAAAAAACGAAAGACAATATAACATGTAAATAAATAATTTCTGACATATATTAAAAGTAAATAAACAATTGCCCCAAAGCATTGACAAGTTATTGCTGAGACTGTATTTTGGATAGTATAAAGTAAAAAACTACAAAAAGTATCAAATAGGTAGCAAGAAAAAGCTGTATAAGTAGCTATATAAATTGCTACTATAAAGGCTTTCAGAAAATTATTAATTTATTTTATCTATCTATTGTATAGTTACAGCAAATAATGATAAAATCGTATAGGAGGATGCGGGGATGAAAGACAAATTAAGACAATTTATGATAGGGCGTTATGGTGTAGACCAATTGGGTAAATTTATTATGTGGGTTGGTATGGGTGTATTTATTTTATCTATGTTTATAAGGATACCTTTTCTATCCACGTTGGCTTTTTTGATATTAATTTTAAGCTATGTCAGAATGTTTTCTAGAAATATTAACAAAAGATATAGTGAAAATCAAAAATATCTAGTTTATGAAAATAAAGTAAAACATTACTTTGCCAATGGAAAAGCAAGAAGCATGCAAAAGAAGAATTATCATATCTATCCCTGTCCAACTTGTAAACAAAAAATCAGAGTGCCCAAAGGTAAAGGAAAGATATGCATAACCTGTCCTAAGTGTCACGCAGAATTTATTAAAAAGAGTTAAGAGGTATAAAATATAAATAGGCTATAAATATGATAATTATCAGAAGATTGGAGTAAAGCATGTTTGGTTATGTCACCATTAATAAGCCCGAGCTTAAAGTAAAGGATTTTGATAAGTATCAGTCATTCTATTGTGGCTTATGTAGAATTTTAAAGCAAAAACATGGTATTATGGGACAGATGACATTAACCTATGACATGACTTTTCTAATTATTTTACTAAGTGGTTTATATGAACCAGTTGAAGAATATGAAATGCATCGGTGTAATTATAAACCCATTAAGAAAATTAGAATGACAGTGAATGAAATAACCGAGTATGGTGCGCATATGAATATTTTACTGGCATACTATAATCTAGTAGATGACTGGGAAGATGATAGAAACCTTGTAAAGGGTACAGGGGCCCTTCTACTGCACAAGCAATTTCATAAAGTAAAAGATCTATATAAAAGACAAGGAAAAGTAATTAAGGAATCTTTAGAAAAATTGCGCCAGTATGAACAAAGTAATGAAACAGACATAGATTTAGTTGCAGGTCTAATGGGTGATATGCTGGGTGAGATTTTTGTATATAAACAGGATGAATGGGAACCTTCTTTGCGCAGGTTAGGATTTTATTTGGGAAAGTTTATTTATCTTATGGATGCCTTTGAAGATAGAAATAAGGATAAAGAAAAGGGAAGATACAATCTATTTGTAAACAGAGAGGTAGATTTAAAAGATGAAGATATAGTTGCTATACTTAATATGATGATGGCAGAATGTGCAAGAGAATTCGAGAGATTACCTATAATAACCCATATAGATCTATTACGTAATATTTTATACGCTGGAGTATGGAAGAAATATGAATTTTTACAAGCAGAGAAAAAGAATCAGGAGAACAGTTGATGATTTGGTATAAATCCAAAATAAAAGGAACAGTATTATCTATAAATACACAATTATTATGCATTGGAAGGAGGGGGTAAGCTATGATTTCAGATCCGTATAAAGTATTGGGAGTTACCGCTCAGGCTTCGAATGAAGAAATAAAGAAGTCTTATAGAAAACTTAGCAGAATCTACCATCCAGATGCCAATGTGAATAATCCTAATAAGGATAGGGCAGAAGAAAAATTTAAGGAAATTCAGGTGGCCTACGACCAAATCATGAAACATAGAGAAGGCGGAGAAAGTTATCAAAACTCCTATGGTAATCCTTTTGGTGGACAGGGGCCATTTGGTGGATTTGGAGGAGGTACTTCTTATGGTGGCCAATCAACTTATGGACAATATGGTCAGGAAGATTCCAATGAAATGAAGGCTGCTCTGAATTATATTAATGCTGGTTACTATAGAGAGGCATTTACAGTGTTAGAGTCTATAAGAGACCGTGATGCAAAATGGTATTATTATTCTGCCCTAGCCAATGCCGGCGCAGGAAATAATGTAAATGCCATAAATGCAGCGAAACAAGCTGTTTACATGGAGCCTAACAATATGCAGTATAAATCCTTTTTAACTCGCCTTGAAAGTGGTGGAAGTTGGTATCAGGGTATGGGCACTGGCTATGGTAGAAGTGCAAATAATGCCTCAGATTTATGTTCCAATTTATGCTGGTTAACCCTTTTATGTAATTGTTGTGCTGGTCCATGCTAAATGAACGCTGAATTACTTGAGCTTACTAAAATACTAGGTTACACAGTAACTATTTACACAAAACTTATTAACTTATATAAAATTAAATAAAGACAGACATTACGTTAATCAAACCAATTTGGAGTAGGCAATTTGATTAAATGTATCATCTGTCTTTTTGTTATGTAAATAGACTATTATTCCAACAAAATCTTTCCTGTATCTATGGTATCATAACTACCTATAGCTGACAGTTCTGCTTTAAATCCAGGGGATTTTAAAATTGCAAGAGTGGCCTGAACTCTTGGATCAAAGATATCATTTTTAGGTATAATAATATCTAATCTTTCCTTTTGAAGAGGAATGAAGGCAACGGAATCCATTTGTGCGGAAGTTTTTTCACTTCCAATGGATACATCGGCATCTCCTCTAGCTATAGCACTTGCAACAGAAATATCAGAAAAAGCGGTATTATAATATCCTTGTACCTGGTTCTTATCTAGTTTGAATTTCTTAAAAGATTCATCAACAAAAACTCTTACACCTGATCCTAACTCACGGTTAATCATAGAAACTTCAGGGCGAAGTATGTCTTTCCATGTATTTATGTTCTTTGGATTACCTTTGGCTACATAAAAACCCACCTCCTGGTAAGCTAAATTGATTACTACACAATCAATACTTGGGAGCAAACCTTGTAAATATGGGATATTATATGTATTGGTTGTAGAATCCCATAAGTTCGCTGTTGAAATGGACACAGTGCCTTTATAAAGTTCTACCAATCCGTTATAACTTCCAGTATAGGAACGAAGGGCAGGAATATGATAGGGTGGCCTATCTAAATGGCTTGCCAGTAAATCCAATATCATATCTTGTCCACATATGATAAAATTATTGTTTGGAGCAGAAGTGGTCCAATGAGAGATACCCATACCTTCATTATAGAAGGGACCAGGTTGATTCGCAGGAAAATGAAAGGCTTCTGCTTGTACTGCTCTTTGATCTTGTAAAACTGTATCTGCTACTGTTTTACTTTTCGACTTATAATTATCGATATCAATCGCATCTACACGGAGTTTATGACCAACTCTGTAAGAGGGAATTTGTTTGCGTTTAATTAGGTCATAAACTGTATTTTTAGAAATGCCAAGAAAGTCGGCAACTTCCTGTACTGACATAGAGTCATTGGGCATAGTAATACCTCCATAGTATTCATATTATTACATAGTATCTAAACTATATTATTTTTTATTGAACAGGGAAAATAGTTATTACATATAAATGGAAGTCTCTACTATAAGCTTTGTTACATATTAGTCCATTATTACTTGTTTTTCGACTATTTACCTTGAAAACATTACACCTAAATTTTAAGAAATATACAATATTATGCCATATTGGAAAAAAATATATTTGATTTAATTTATTAAGCAATACAAATTTACTAAAATGATATAAAATAGCGTAATCTATCATAAATTAATAAATATAGTGTTTCCAGCAGTTTCCTTGAGAATTGAGGATGTTTAAAGGAATAGATTTATTGAGAGTTAAATTGTCAAATGAAAGGTATTGTACTATAATAAACACAAATGAGTTTATGCAATAATTACAAGTGATATCAAGTTTTTATGATAAATAGATGATATAATGTTTTTGAAGGAGTGAGTAGTTTGTCAGTAAGTGCAATAGAAACAATGGTGGAATGGATTGAAAATAACATACTGAACCATCCGACTTTATCAGAAGTATCTGAGGTTGTAGGATATTCCCCCTATTATTGTTCTGCTAAGTTTCATGAATTTGTGGGAATTACCTTTAAGCAGTATGTCGCCAAAAGACGAATTCATTTAGCATCAGAAGATGTTATGAAAACTGATGTTAAATTTTTGGATATAGCAATAAAATATGGATTTTCTTCACAGGAAGCATTTACTAGAGCTTTTGCCTGTGAATATGGTTGTTCACCTAATCAATTTCGTAAAAATGCTTTGGAAATTAGTCTAGATCCAAAGGAAGAATAAGGAGACCAGCTATGAAAAGTCAAGCCCGAAATGAAAATAAATTCTTTTTGATTAATGATTATAAAAAAGGGTAACTTTAATAAGAGCTCCCTAAGGTGCATTTTCAAAATCTAGATATATTAATAATCAAACCTTTTATTCAAGGTTAAATTCTACCTCATCAGTTAGCATTTTCCATAGGATTCTGATGAGTTTGCCAGCACAATGACCAAGGGCATTGTAATGAGTACGCCCTTCCGCCATCTTGGCATCGTAATAAGTTTTAAATGTAACATTGTTTCTTACAACGTTATGAGCTGCATTCATTAAAGCGTATCTTAATACTTTAGAACCACGTTTAGACATCCTAGTATTCTTTGCTTGAAAGTTACCAGATTGATGAACAGATGGATCTAAACCAGCAAATGCAAGCAGCTTACTTGGGTTGGAGAAACGGTGAATATCACCTATTTCACCAAGAATCATTCCACCATTGATATATCCGATACCTGGAATGGTCATGATAACAGAATCATTAAATTTCATGATTTCTGTCATTTCAAATTCAACCCGATCTAATTGGCTATCTAATAACTCAATCTGTGCGATAGCGTGGGTTATTTGAATAGATAGAGCACTGTCATTAGCACCGACAGACTTCTGTGCGAGAACTCTTATTTCTTTCGCTTCTTCTTTACTAAAGTGGCCGTGTGAGGATACTTTAAGTAAATGAGCAAGATGAGTCATATGCATAGAAGTAATGTCTTTTGGTGTAGGCGCCTCTTTTAATAGCGCATAGACAGATTTTTGATGCAAGCCTGATTTAAAGAAGTATTGTAACTCAGGGAATACTTGATCCACATAAGAAGTCAATTGGATTTTTAAACGTGTTCGTTGTTTTATGATTTTTTGTCTAAAACGACCAAGTGTTTTGAGGTCCATTAAATCTAAATCAAAATAAGTTATAAATCGTAACATATCTTGCATCATTAGAGTTTTAGCAATAATGAATGTGTCGACCTTATCCGTCTTCGTTTTACGAATGTTATTTTTTCGCATAGAAGACGTAGCAATAGGGTTTAACACACACACTTTAAAGTTACTAGCAACAAGGTATCGAACTAAGTTGTCACCGTAGTGTGCCGTTGATTCAAGACCGATGATGATGTTGTCTAAGTCGAATGAATCGAGCTTAGAGAGCAACAATTGGAATCCATCAGCGTCATTTGTAAATTTGAACGGCTCGATGAGGACTTCACCTTCAGCTGAGATTGCTGAAGCAAAGTGGTTAAGTTTAGCAATATCAATGCCAACATAAATCATGAGGTTGTACCTCCCTTTCTAAAGGTCTGATACCGTGATATCCACCAGCGATTATCATCGTAGACTTGATTGAAATAAGTACTCTAAATGAAACTTGGTACATCCAGCTAATAAACAATTTAGATAAAGGTAGCGGCAATACACTCCAGTTAAGTAGTCAAAGCTACAGGGAAAAATTAAAAGTCCACAGTATCTAAATGTATTATAACCACGATATCAAAAAGAAAGGAAAATATGATGTTTTGCTAATATAAACATCATACAAG
>JBKEAO010000118.1:0-2494 GCA_047972335.1 Anaerocolumna sp.
CTGCCACACAATTTAACCAAGGCGTTAAAACAATTCTTAGTGTACGGTCTTATAGAGCCACTTATTTGTGCTTGAAAAGGCAGAACTTACACTGATTATTATGCTGTCTAAAACAAGAAAGAATTTACAACTCCTCCTCCCGTGCTTTGTAGTGTAGCTTCTTGAAGTTATTATCTCATAGGGTAAAGGGTTTGAAAATCTTTCATTACTATTTGTGCCGCCGCTTGGCGGCGGAATGGAGATTATTATGAGAAAATTACGATTTAAGGGAATAGTAGCTTTATTTCTTTGTTTTACATTTATTATTTTTTCTGTACTACAGGTAAAAGCAGAGAAACCGACAATAGAAATAAAGAATGGCAAACTAATATTTTCTACGATCGATACCAAAGCAACTTCAAATATAAGATGGAAAACAGTTGGTTTTACTGTAACGAGATATGATTCTGATGGTAATCCAATACAAGATAAAAATAAAAATGGGAAAAAGGATGATTATGCTCAGTTATGGTTAGTAAATGGAGAAAAACAGGAACAAGACATTGGGAATGGACAAGTTAGGGTTACATTTACAATATCTGAAGATACAATCAATAAGGCATTTGAAAGTAATGATTTAGATAAGATTCAGGAAAATGACACGATTTATCTAAGTGGTATTTTTGCAGTCATGCATGGTTCTGTAGAACAACCGGGTTATTATTATACCCTTAATGATATTAAGAGTGCAGAAGATTGGGCGAATAAAGATGATTTTGCTGATCATTTTGATATACCTGCAACTTGGGAAACCACATATACCTATCCAGTTTCGGTTGAAAGATGGTTATATAGCTCTAGTGGAAATATCAAATATGATACCAAAAGCTATGATGAACAAAAGAAAAATACTACATTCAAAACTGACAGTAATAAGATTAAAGCAAGCATTTCAGCTAATGGAAATACCTATTATCTTTATCGAGTTTATTATATAAATTTGAGAAAGCCAGGCACAAAAGAGGGGAATCGAAAAATTGAAACTAATCCTAATGTGTCTCTGTCACAGTATGAGAATGATATCAAATATTTAAGAGATAGAGAATTTACGGTCAAAGATAAAGGTCTAAAAATAGTGGCAATGTATCGGCGATTCAATGAATATAATCCCGATGAAAATAAAGAAATTATGAAAAGAGATTTTGAGATGGTTGACCCAATAGGGTTAATAGGAGCAGATACCAGAGGGGATGAACTTTTTGAAGTGACAGAGGGTATTCCTGGAACGGAATCTCTTTATGTGAATGCACTCACTAGTAAATACCTTTCTGCTTATCAATTCACAAGAATTTATGGAAAAAAAGTATACAGTGTTACAGTAAAGAAAACCTATACTTTAAATTGGACAACAACAACTACTGTAGAAAATCCTGTAACGAAAGAGAAAACCGAAGTTATAGAAAAGCATACAGAAGTAGAAGAGGTACCTAA
This sequence comes from Anaerocolumna sp., assembly GCA_047972335.1. Lineage (GTDB taxonomy): Bacteria > Bacillota > Clostridia > Lachnospirales > Lachnospiraceae > Anaerocolumna. The sequence goes on from JBKEAO010000118.1 coordinate 1,471, forward strand.
AACATATATTGTTGAACGTGAGTATTCTTACTGGGCTATTGATTCTTTGGCGGTTTATGGATTAGATAAAGCAATAATTAATAATGCTGCATTACCAGGAGGTAGCATCATATTAAATCCCACTGGTTATAATTTGCCGACTGTAAGTTATACTCAAAGTGAGAATGAAAAAGATCATCTTAAAGAACCTGAAATTAAGATAATTACTATGCCAGGGCAAACGATAACAGGAACAGGATTACGGCCATCGGTACCAGTTGAGGATTTCAAAGTTAAAGCTGAAGAGTCTGTAAAAAAAATTAAATGCAAAAACGATAAATTAATATTTAATGGTCAGACCATTATGTCGGATAGCGAAAATGAAGAAAAAACAGAAGACCCCAAAGATATTCCAGAAGGACAAGAAGAAATTGGAGAGAATGTTCTTTTTAAATCAGGATTAGCTATTCCAGCTACTATGGCTAATGCAGAATATGAAACAACTGGCACAGTCAAATATAAACCTATTGTAGAATTTCACGATCAAACAGAAACGGATTATGAAATAGCAGAAATAAACGCTGTAGTTGTGCACACCCCTACTGTATGTGATGCACAAATTCAAAATAACATTTCCGATAATCAAATGCTCACACCCGATAAATCCAGAGCATCTCTTGTCTTAGACAGGCCCTTTCTTGTAACACTTTCCACAACTGGAAACCATAGATATATAAAAGGATACGGCTACAATGACTATGGAAAATATATTGAGAGCAGACAAGTAAGCTTTCCTTTTGGTGTTTACCGTGGCAGTTCCTATTCTGGTACCTATATACCTGCTAACACCTGGACAAGTGTAGCCGAGAATACACAATTCTTTCTCCCCGCCTGGGTAAATGAAGGGAAATACACGGTAAGCTTTAGAAGTACAGCAATCAATGCACATGCCAACAATAAAACCGGCAATACAGAAACACTTGCCAATCTATCACTTTCTAATTATGTAGCTACAGATACGGTACATGTTGAAATCTCTGGCAGA
>JBKEAO010000075.1:0-15719 GCA_047972335.1 Anaerocolumna sp.
GCATCTCTAACACTATTAATCATTAAGATATCACCAGAGTAACCATTTCTTTCGACAAAATCTTTATCAAATAAAGCTTCCCAACTATCAACAGGCTCTGTAATCTTTGTTTTATTATAAAGAATTCCAACTGTTCCCCAGCAATAAGGCACACTATACAAATTGCCTGGATCAAAGTCTTCTGCACTTTTTAAATAAGTAGGGTCTATATACTGAATATTAGGTACATTATCATAATCAATGGGTGCTAGTAAATCTTCATTGATCATTTTTTGAATCATATAATCAGAAGGACACACTACATCATATTTTACTGAACCAGTTTGAATAACAGGATACATATCCTCATTTTGCTCGAATTCATTATATTCCACTGTAATGCCGGTTTCTTCCTCAAATAATTCAATTACCTCAGGGTCGATGTACTCGCCCCAATTATAAACATATAGCTTTTTGCTGTCTCCCTTTTGACAAGCAGAAAGGAAGGAAACACTTGCTAGTGCCACCAAAAGAATTAGTGCAATCTTTTTCATAACATCCTCCTATTAAATTACTATTTATTATTTTCGTACTGCCAGCTTTTTATCATTTTTTCTATTGATTACAACCAATAAAATAACCACTGAAAAGAATAATAAAGTTGATAAGGCATACATCTCAGGTTTGATTCCCTTTCTTACTTCTGTATAAATTTTGGTAGATAGAGTATCAATAGATGCACCCTTTGTAAAGTGTGTAATTACAAAATCATCTAAAGACATTGTAAAGGCCAATAAAAATCCTGATAAAACACCAGGGAAGATATCTGGAAATACTACTTTAAAAAACGCATATTTTCTAGAAGCGCCTAAGTCTAGTGCGGCTTCATAGGTGCTTTTATTTAACTGCTTTAGCTTTGGCATAACACTTAATATAACATAGGGAATATTAAAGGTTATATGGGCCATTAACACGCTTGAAAAGCCTAGTGTATAGTTAAGTGCTACAAACAATAGCATCAATGAAATACCAGTCACAATATCTGCATTTAACATGGGTATATTGGTAATTCCCATTAGTACGGACCTTGGAAGCTTTTTCATATTGTTCATTGCTAAAGCAGCCATGGTTCCTAATATTGTAGCAATAAGTGCTGATAAAAAGGCAATTGCTAATGTTACATATAGTGCTTGCATAATATCTCTATCTTTAAAGAGTTTTATATACCAGTCAAATGTAAAGCCGCCCCATTTGGCTCTGGATTTTGATTTATTAAAGGATAGTATAATAAGAATCAAGATGGGTGCATACAAAAATACCAAAATTAAAAATAAATAAGATTTTTGGATTATTTTTTTTACCATACGCTTTTGCCCTCCGATTCTTTATCGTATTTTGCAAGGATTGCCATACTGATTAAGATAAAAATCATAAGCACTAAGGAAAGCCCAGCGCCAGCATGCCAGTTATTTATGGTTTTAAACTGCTGTTCAATTACATTTCCAATTAAAACAACTTTACTGCCACCCAAAATATCTGAGATTACAAAGGTAGTAAGAGATGGAACAAATACCATAGTGATTCCACTCATTACCCCTGGAAGACTCAGTGGTAATATAATCTTTACAAAGGTTTCAAAACCATTGGCGCCTAAGTCTCTGGCAGCGTTTATGGTATCATCACTAATTTTAACCAGCACATTATAGATTGGAAGAATCATAAAGGGCAGAAAGTTATATACCATACCAAATATAATTGCACCTGGTGTATTAATAATTTCTAATGGTTTTATATGAAAGAATCCTAAAAATGTGTTAATGACACCAGTCTTTTCTAATATATTTTGCCAAGCTAGGGTTCTAAGTAAAAAGTTCATCCACATTGGCAATATAAATATCATAACGATAAAGGAATTACTTTTTATTTTTAAATTCTGTAAAATCACTGCGATTGGATATGCTAATATTAAACATACAAAAGTACTAATAACGGATAGTTTAAAGGAAAGCCATAAAGCACGGCGATTTATTTCACTTGTAATTAGGCCGATATTAGAAAGTGTAAATCCACCATCTTTTGAGGTTAGTCCATACACAATTATAATTAAGAGTGGGACAATGATAAATATAGTCATCCATAAAAGATAAGGGTAGGAAAACCACTTTTTAATATTCATCAGATATCACCGCCTCTTCATCCTCGGATTCTGGTTTATTCATAATCTGTATATCAAAAGGATTAACATAAATACCAACTTCTGTACCTACTGGAACAAGGTCTGTACTATGTACAAGCCATTCATGTCCATTGGCAACAACATCCATTTCATAATGTACTCCTTTAAAAATGAGTGATGTAACCTTACCTGTTATAGTCCCATCTGCTGGAGCTACTAGGTCTATATCTTCAGGACGAATTACTACGTCTACAGGTTTATTTTTTCCGAAACCAACATCCACACATGGGAATTTTGCACCTAATATACTAACCAATTTATCCTCTAGCATAACAGCGGGAATAATATTACTTTCTCCTATAAAGTCAGCTACAAAGGCATTCTTTGGCTCGTTATAGATAATCTCAGGTGAACCTACTTGCTGTATATAACCCTGATTCATGACTACGATGGTATCAGACATGGTAAGTGCCTCTTCTTGGTCATGGGTTACGTAAATAAAGGTAATTCCTAATTCGTTTTTAAGTCGTATGAGTTCGTATTGCATATCCTGTCTGAGTTTTAAATCTAGAGCACCTAAGGGCTCGTCTAACAAAAGAACTTTAGGTTCGTTTACAATTGCTCTTGCAATTGCAATTCTTTGTTGCTGGCCACCACTTAAGGAGTCAGGGGTTCTATTCTCATATCCTTCAAGATTAACTAGTTTCAGAGCATATTTTATTTTATCTTTTATATATTCTCTACTTTTCTTTTTTATTTTTAATCCAAACGCTATGTTTTCCTCAATGGTCATGTGGGTAAATAGAGCATATTTTTGGAATACTGTGTTTAATTGTCTTTCATTTGGGGGTAATTTTGTAATATTTTTGTTATCAAAAATAACTTTTCCAGAGTCAGGGTTTTCAAATCCACCAATAATACGTAGGGTAGTAGTCTTTCCACATCCGGAAGGACCAAGAAGAGTCAGGAATTCATTTTCTCTTATATAAAGATTCAACGAGTCAAGGACTGTATTATTACCGTAAGTTTTTGTGATGTCAATTAAATCAATAAGCTTATTACCAGCCATATTTAATCCTCCTAAGTATTTATAATCTAAAAACTGGGTGGGGTTGATATCCATAAAAGGGAAGCCCCTTGCTTTTCGGAAGCAGTAATAAAATGTTTTTTTCCAGCCTTAAAGTAAAAGGATTCCCCTTTTTTTGCTTTATAGGTCTTATTTCCAATATGCAACGTAATACTACCATTGAGTATATATCCAAATTCTTCACCCTCGTGGGGATTGTCAGGATATGTACTACCGCCAGGTTCTAAGTCTATGAGGATTGGTTCTAACATATTTTTTTGAGCATTTGGTATGATCCATTTTATCTGATTTCTTAATTCATAATCATTTTTTTCAAAATAATCTGTTTTTTTAAAAACTACCTGTTCAGAAGAGGGGCCTGAAAAAAACTCCTCTAAGGTTGTTCCTAGGCACTGTAATATATCTACCAAGGTAGCTATGGAAGGGGAGGTTAAATCTCTCTCCAATTGTGATATAAATCCCTTGGAAAGTTCAGCACGGTCTGCTAATTCTTCCTGGGTCAAACTCTTTTGTATTCGGAGTTCTTTGATCTTTTCGCCGATATTCAACTTACCGCCTCCTTAATAGATATAAACAAAAAGTTTAGTCTTTGTAAACAACATATTTTATTATACACGAAATCATTTTCATGTCAATAAAAAATCCCCTTAAATTGAAATAATCCTGTATATTCCCTGTATATTTATTAATCTTTCTTTGTATGTGCCAAGATATAGGAGTTAAATAAAATTTGATAAAGTTATTATAACAAAAAGATGATTGATCCATGTTATAAAAGGAGAAAAAATCATCGGTATACAAATAAAAAAGTTCAAACTTCCTACAAATTTATGGAAGCGTGAACTTTATCATTACGAAACTATTTTCTATGAAGTTATGACGTATAGTGCTTTAAAATACTGTCCATAGTACTTGTCATTGCTGCAAAAAGCATATCTACTAGTGTAATTGCTGTCATTGCTTCTACTACAACCACTGCCCTTGGAACAATGATTGGATCATGTCTGCCGTGAATATGAATGGATATATTTTCTCCAGTTTTATTAATCGTAGATTGGGCGGTAGAAATAGAGGGAGTGGGCTTTATACTGGCCCTAAATATAATTTCACAACCATCACTAATACCACCTAGTATGCCACCAGCATGATTGGTTTCCTTTACTACTTTTCCATCTTCTGTGTATCTAAAACTGTCGTTATTGACAGAACCTGTGAAAGAGGCAGATTTAAATCCTGAACCAAACTCCACACCTTTTACTGCACCAATGGAAAGGATTGCTTTGCCTAAATTCGCATCTAGTTTATCAAAAACTGGCTCACCAATACCTGCAGGTACGCCAGAAACAATACACTCAATTATACCACCAAGGGAGTCTTGGTTTTTTATTGCTTCATCAAGTAGTTGACTGGCAGTGCTTGCTGCATCTAGATCAGGCATGGAAAGAGGATTAAGTTTTATGTTATCTTTATTACATTTTTTATAATCAATTGAAACAGAACCTATACTTTTGGTATATGCGCATACAGAAATGTTTAATTGCTCTAAAATAGTCATTGCAATTGCACCAGCTGCAACTCTGCCAATGGTTTCTCTACCAGAGGAACGTCCACCTCCCCTATAGTCTCTAAATCCATACTTTTGATCAAATGTGTAGTCTGCATGACCTGGACGGTAATAGGTAGCAATATCATTATAATCAGAGGAATTTTGATTGGCATTTAATACAACCATAGAGATGGGAGTACCAGTTGTTTTTCCCTCAAAAACACCGGAGAGTATTTTTACAAGGTCTCCTTCTTTTCTTTGGGTTGTGTATTTTGATTGACCAGGTTTCCTCCTGTTAAGGTAAGTTTGAATGGTTGATTCCTCTAAGTGTAGACCAGCAGGGCAGCCATCAACAACCACACCTATTCCTTCTCCATGGGATTCTCCCCAGGTTGTTACTTTAAACATTGATCCAATGGTTGATCCTGACATGATAAAAACCTCATTTCCCTTGTATTATTTGAAAGAAACATAACTGTACTATTTATACTTAATTTAAAGCTATAAACCAGTCTTACGAGTAAAAGTTCTAGTTTATTAATGATAAGATTATGAACGAAAAGCTTTAGTTTATATTTATATTGCATGCTATGAGAGAGTCATAATTAATTCAGTCATAGTATATAAGAAAAGATGCAGGTAATCAATATGTTTTACGGACATTTTGAAAAATAGATTCATATATTGTAAGTATTGATAAATGAATCATAGGTGAAATATTCTAAGTTTAGGAGTACTGATTATATCAATACGTTCATCTTAGATTCATCTATCAATGTACGTTAGAACCAAAATACAAGGAGGATGTTATGCCAAATTATTATAATTCTGGTAAAGGTAATGAGCATTACTGGATTAAGTCTCAAAAAGGTGACTTTTCATATTCATCAAGTGATATAAATAAGGACAAGGTACAAAAATCATCGAAAGACTTAATAATAGATGATAATTCTGTGTATGAAATAGACCAGGACTGTTTCGAAAAGGTTAGACAAAGCCGTATGAATCAGAGAGTGGATTGGAATAAAAGATAGAAGGCAAAAGAAAAAAGCTGCTAATGCAGCTTTTTTCTTTAAAGTCTGATGTAGTTTGAGGGAAATAAGTAGGCTATCTTAGAAACCACCACCGCATAAGCAAAGGATTAATAAAATCCAAACGATGGAACCGCATCCGTCATTACAACCACTGTTGCATCCGTTGTTTCCAAAGCCGCCTCCTAAAAAGCCACCGTTGCCACCATTACAGCAGCAGAGTAAGAGAAGAATAATTATCCATGATGAAGAACCACTATTTCCGCCGCATCCTACGCCGCAGTTTGTTGCTGCTAAATCACTCATGTAAGAGCCTCCTATTTGTTATTACAATGTATAATATGTTTTGAAGCTTGCCCTATTTCCTATTATTTGTTAAAAACACATAGTCTTTTTTCGCAATATACGACATTTTGTGTATTTTTATTCTACTGTTTGTCCTAGTACAGAAAATATGTGTAACGAAAAGCCGAGATTTAGTTCATCAATACACTAAGTAGGTACTTTTTAGTGAAACTTAGTATGATATGAATGAAAGTTACGAATAGATTTTTAATACGTAGTGTTAACATTGTATAAACCATATGAAATATAGTATAATTAGGAAGCTAGAACTTGAGATGATATAATTTGTTTCATTACATTTTAAAGCTAGTCCAATTACTATATGAAATCATTCCAATAACAAATAAAGCCATTCCAACTAAAAATATGAAGCCATTTCAATAACATAAAATCAGTACATTTACAAAAGGAGCGTATGAATGAGAATTATAAAAGAAGAATCGATAGCGATTATGGTAGATATACAGGATAAACTCTTACCTGCAATGTTTCATAAAGAAGAGTTGATTGAAAATACTATAAAATTATTAAAAGGTTTTAAAGCTTTAGATATGCCTGTCCTTGTAAGTCAACAATATACAAAAGGATTAGGTGATACGGTAAACATTCTTAAAGATTTATTAGATCAGGATACACATTACTTTGATAAAATTTCATTTAGCTGCTATGAGGACGAAGATATAAAGATGGAGCTAAAGAACCGAGCAGTGAAAAACATTATTATATTTGGTATAGAAGCACACATTTGTGTACAACAGACTGTAATTGATTGTTTGGCAGCAGGCTATCAGGTGATCGTTGTCACAGATTGTATTAGCTCAAGAAAAAAAACTGATAGAAAGATAGCCATTCACCGTTATGAGGAAGAGGGAGCAATACTTGCAACGTATGAATCTATTCTATTTGAGTTAACCAGACAGGCTGGTAACGATACCTTCAAAGAAATTTCTAAAATCATCAAATAAATGTACGAAACAACGATGCACAAAAAACACCTTTATAGGAATACCTTTATCCTTTTGTAAATATAGTTTAAGGATGAAGGTATTTTTTTAGGTGATTTTTAAATTTAACAATGTTTTTGATAATAATTATTAAAATTGTTATTATTATTTACAAATATCTGAAAATGATAAATATTTGCAGATTATTTTGAAATTATTATTGAAATTAAAAACAAATTCATTTATAATCACCTTATAAAAGTAAAGGAGGAAAACGTATGTATAATATTTTAATAGGCGGAGCAGCCGGTCAGGGAATTGACACAACAGTTGCTATTCTTGAAAAACTTTTAAAAAGATCTGGCTATTATGTGTTTACTGTCAGAGATTTTATGTCAAGAGTTCGTGGTGGACATAATTTCTCTATGATTCGTTTTGGTAATGAGATGATTCAATCTCATAGTAATAGATTAGACGGTATTATCGCTTTAAATGATGAAACCGTTACATTACATAAAGATGATTTAACCAATGAGGGATTTATTTTATGTGACAGTAGTCTTGAAACTACTGAACCTAGAGCAATCAAACTAGATATGGCTAAAAGTGCCAAAGAATTGGGGAATATAAGAGTTTCCGGAAGCATTGGTGTTGGAGCGATATTAAAACTATTTAATATTCCATTTACCTATGTGGAAGAAATAATGAAAGCTTCAGTGAAGGCGGAAGTTTTAGAAGTTAATCTAAAAGCAATTGAATTAGGTTATAATAGTGTTTCCCCTAAATTTGAATATTTAGAGGGGAATTTTCATGATTGGATGCTGATCTCTGGAAGCAAGGCGGTGGGTCTTGGTGCGATAGCAGCTGGTGTTAAATTCTATTCAGCTTACCCTATGTCACCATCTACTGCAGTAATGGAGTATTTGGCATCTAAAAGTGATGAAGCTGGATTTGTGGTAGAACAAGCAGAAGATGAAATTGCTGCCATAAATATGGCTCTTGGTGCTTCTTATGCAGGGGCAAGAGCAATGACAGGTACAAGTGGTGGAGGTTTTTGTCTAAAAGTGGAGGCTATAGGATTTTCTGGTATAGCTGAGATTCCACTTGTAGCCATTGATGTACAAAGACCAGGACCTGCAACAGGACTTCCTACAAGAACAGAACAAAGTGATTTAAAGTTTGTGATTTCTGCATCACAAGGTGAATTCCCTAGAATGGTAATTGCTTTAAGAGATCAAGAGGATTCATTTTATCAGACCATTAGAGCGTTTCACTTAGCTGAGAAATATCAGATTCCAGTCATTTTATTAAGTGATCAATACATAGGTGATTCTACAGCAACAGTTAAGCCATATGACATAAGCAATATAGAAGTGGCAGAGCCTATATGGGATATGGAAGTAGAAGAAGAATATAAACGTTATCTCATAACAGAGGATGGAATATCACCAAGACTTGTTCCTGGTAAATCTCGTAACTTTGTAGCTGCTGATAGCGATGAGCATGATGAATTTGGTAGAATTACAGAATCTGCTACCGTACGTAACAACATGATGGATAAACGTATGAGAAAGTTAGATAAATTAGTAATGGAACTAAAGGAGCCTGAATTTGTTGGACCAGAGGATTGTGATATTGTATTGGTAGGTTGGGGTTCTACTTATGGACCTATTAAGGAAGCAGTAAAGCTTCTTTCAGACAACACTGAACATAAATACGGAGCCTTATTATTTGGGGATGTGTTCCCACTACCTGACAAAGAACTTTATAAACATGAGAAAGCAGGCAATAAGTTTATTAATGTAGAACAAAATGCCACTGGACAGTTGGCAGATCTTATACGAGAACAAACTGGTATTTGTTGTGATTCTAGTATTTTAAAATATGATGGACGTCAAATAACTGGAGAAGAAATCGTAAAAAGAGTTTTGGAAGGAGGCGTGAAGTAATGAGTACTTTTAAGACTTTTGAAACAGCTTGGTGCCCAGGCTGCGGTAATTTCGGTATTTTAAATAGTATAAAAATTGCATTGGAAGAACTTGACAAAGATCCTTATGAAGTATTAATGGTAGCAGGAATTGGGCAGGCAGCAAAAACTCCACAATATTTAAGCGCTAATAATTTTTGTGGATTACATGGTAGAGCCCTTCCAGCAGCTGCAGCAGCAAAAATTGCAAATAATGAGCTAACAGTTATTGTTGACTCTGGAGATGGTGATTCTTATGGCGAAGGTGGTAATCACTTTATTCACAACATAAGAAGAAATGTTAATATTACACATCTTGTGCATGACAATCAAATATATGGTTTGACAAAGGGTCAGGCATCACCTACTACTAGTGAGGGACAGATTACAGAAGTGCAAACTTCTGGTAGTATTAATACACCACTCAACCCAATCATGATGGCATTAGCCGCAGGAGCAGGCTTTGTGGCAAGAGCGTTTAGTGGAGATCCTGAGCAATTAGTAAAGATTATCAAGGAAGCCATAGAGTATCCAGGTTATGCTTATGTTGATATTTTACAACCTTGTGTAACTTTTAATAAGATTAACACATATGCTTACTACAAGAGCAAAGTATATCATCTTCCAGAAGATTATGACTTTACAAATAGAGCAAAAGCATTTGAACTAGAACTAAATCTTTCAGAGAAAATTCCGACAGGTATCATCTATAAAGAGAACAAACCTAATTATCATGATAAGCAAATGATACTAAAAACAGGAGAACCTTTGATTAATAAGAAAAATGATAAGAAAGTACTTGAAAAATTGATACATGAATTTGTATAATTGGAGTATATTGATTCATACTTAATAAGTAAGTAAATTATGGTATTTAACCTAATCATTATAAATTATGAGTAAGTAGCGTAATGGATTGTGAAAAATCCACTTTGATCAGTTACAAAAGATAAGATTAATTTATAAAAGATATTTAGGTAAGTATAAAATTATGAACACAAATGATATGCAATTAATGCATGAAGTAGCATTTATGATTCATTGGAAAAGAGAAACGAACTAAGTAGATCTGACTTATGATTATATTTTATGACTCATGCATTAATTGCTATATTTTTGTTAATCTAGTTTTGTAATTACTTAACATATAATAAACTTATTAATAGGAGGCAATCATGGCGGTTAAAAATGCAATGACAAGTGATTTTTTACATTCTGCTTATGGTGGTGAAAGTATGGCTCACATGAGATACTTAACTTGGGGTACTATGGCAGATAAAGAAGGGTTTCCTAACATAGCAGTATTATTTGAAGGAATTGCATATGCGGAAAGAGTACATGCTAACAATCATTTCAAAGAAATTGCTGGAGAAACTTCAGATGCAACTGTAGTTGCAGGTGCAGAATTTGGTACAGGTAAAACAGTAGATAATCTACAAGGCGCTATTAATGGAGAACTTCATGAAGTAGAACAAATGTATCCTGTATATCTGAATGCAGCAGAGTTTCAAGAAGAAAAGGGAGCAAAACGATCCTTCCATTTTGCATTAGAAGCAGAAAAAGTACATGTTGATTTATTCAAACAAGCACAAGATGCTGCAAGAGAAGGTAAAGACCTGGAACTAAATGCAGTATATGTCTGTCCTATCTGTGGACATACTATTTTGGATGAAGCTCCAGATAATTGTCCAGTTTGTGGTGCAAAGAAAGAATTATATAAAAAGTTTGATTAATATTCCATTATTAGTTGAGAAATGGGGTTTTGCATCAAATACCTCAGTGATATAAGAAGCTGTGTCTTGTTGTTTTCTTTTCAACAAGGCATAGCTTCTTTGTGCAAACTGATTTGTTCTAAGGTCAAAGGTCCAATCTATGTTGTAGCTATTGTAATTTGCTGATGATATTGGAGAAGCTTTTTACTATTGATATGTTTGATATTCCATACAACAGACTCATTGTAAAAGTTTTGGAATATTTAACAATCCCCAACCTTGCTTAGACCAGGGGAAACCTAAATCGATGGCACAATCTCTAAGTTTTAATTTCACCTCTTTGTTAGACATTTTTGGATATTTTGATAAAAGAAGTGCTATTGCACCGCTTACAATGGGAGTTGCCATTGAAGTACCACTTTTGATTGTGTACATTAGATTGGAATAGTCATTTCTTGGATTATTTAATAAATTGTACCGATATCTCTGATAATTTTTCATGGTTGCGCAGGAGACTATATTAGAACCAGGTGCTACTATGTCAGGTTTTTTTATACAGGCAGATGTGGGACCTCTTCCAGAATAGTCCATTGTTTTATTGCCAAATAGTTCAACGGTAATACGGTCATCGGAGGAGCCTACGGTAATTACTTTTCTACTAATTCCAGGTGTTGAGATGGACATAGGATTCGGACCATTATTTCCTGCAGCAACTACTACAACAATTCCAGCATCCCATACAGCATTCACACCTTTTACAAGAAGAGAATTCTCATCCACGTTATCCTTTGTTGTGGTGCCAACTGAAATATTAACGACTCTAATATTATACTTTACTTTATTATCTATAATCCATTGAAGACCAGCTAGTACATCGGAGATGTTTCCATCCCCCTTTTGATCTAGTACTTTTATACCGATTAGGTTACATTTTGGTGCGATCCCGATATATTTGCCCCCGGACAAAAATCCACTGCCGCCTATGATTCCAGATACATGGCTTCCATGACCATTATCATCATAGGGTTCAGTTCTCCCATGAATGAGATCATAAAAAGCTTTTATTCGATGGTTTCCTTCTATAAAATCCTTGTGAAGACATATCCCTGTATCAACAACAGCCACACCGATATCTTCCCCAAAAATTCCTTGTTCATGGGCCCATTTTAATTCTATTATGTCTGAAACACGATTCATTTGAGCGGTAATATGTGTATCTAATTCATAACTCCATAACTCATGTTCATTTTGCAAGTCATCAAGTCGTTCTTGTTCCACCTCAATGACATAAGAATCAATCATAGGCAGTTTATATTTTAATTTACCCATAGAAGCTACCTCATTGTAATTGTTCTCATAATCACTGCAACGAATTATGATTTGAATTTTTTCTTTTTTATTCATGGCAGCATACTCTTTCTACATATCATTATTAATCTTATGTGGTCTATTCTTGTCTTTATGCAAATTATTTCTATTATAAGTGACAATAATAGAGAATCTTAATGAAATCTGCTTTAAATATTCTATTGATAAGAGAGATGGGCTTAGATTCAATATCTCCATAAATTCTCCATATTAAATTCTTATAATGAGAGAATAATTTAAGGGTTTTGAAAGCCTTAAATGAAGAATATTGTATATATTGACTTGAAGGAGAGAAAATACTATGTCAAATTTAAATTACAATCCCAAAAACACGCAAAAGAATAAGAACAATCAAAAGAATGAACAGAACAATCAGAAAAATAATAAGATCAATCAAAAGAAAAAAAGCAATCCATTGTTACCGATATCAGTATTGGTTCTAGTCGTAGCTCTTGTTTTAATTGGAACGGACCTGATAAAAAACCTCAAAAAGGACACGAAGGAAGTCGCTGACTCCTCACAAGTAGCCAGTGTGGGAAACGCGGTAGGTGTGACTACAACAGATTCGGGGGATGTAGTGATTGAAGTGAGTGATATTTCAGACCAGGCATCTTTTTACGAATATGAGTATGAAGGGGAAACCATAGGACTCTTTGCAGTAAAGGCCAGTGATGGAACAATAAGAACAGCACTCAATACTTGCCAGGTTTGTAATGGCAGCCCTTATGCGTTTTTTGAACAAAAAAATAATCAGGTACAATGCCAGAACTGTGGGAATCTATTTAGCCTTGATATGGTAGGACAAGAGCGTGGTGGTTGTAACCCAATACCAATCACTGGTGATGATAGAACTGAGAATGAAAGTTCTATTATAATACCTGGGAGTTTCCTAGAAGATAACGCATCTTTATTTACGAATTGGAAGAAATACGAATGAAGCAAATGAATCAAATAATAGAAGTGGGTGGCATGAGTTGTGCCCATTGTGAGATGACAATTGAAGAAACATTACAAAAGTTAGAAGGAATGAAAAAGTCAAAGGCAAGCTTTGGAAAGGGGCAAGTGACTGTCTTATATGATGAGGATAAAGTCTCCCTACACGAAATAAAAGCTACTATAGAAAGGGCCGGTTATACCTGTACTACAAATCATCAAAACAAAGAAGAGGAGAAAGGACAAATTCTTTATATTGTCATTATACTCCTAGGTGCTTATATTATATTAAAACACTTTGGTATATTAAATATGTTTAATTTCTTTCCAACTATTCAGGAAAATGTGGGATATGGAATGCTATTTGTAATCGGTTTATTGACTTCACTGCATTGTGTAGCTATGTGTGGTGGGATAAATTTAGCCCAAAGTGTGAATGCATCTGGTAAGGTTACTTCCTCAATTCTTCCAAATTTATTATATAATTTGGGAAGGGTGATTTCTTACACTATCATTGGTGGTATTGTTGGTGGTGTAGGAGCAGTTATAAATCCAACAGGAATTTTTCGAGGAATGGTAGCTATCTTTGCGGGTGTATTTATGATAGTCATGGGAATAAATATGTTAAATATTTTTCCATGGCTTAGAAGATTTAATATAAAGATGCCAAAGGGTATGATTACCGCAGTTACAAAGTTTACAGGTGGTTCTAAAAGAATAAATAAGAAGAAAAATAGGAATTTGTCCTCCCTATATATTGGACTTTTAAATGGGTTAATGCCTTGTGGCCCTTTACAAAGTATGCAGCTGTATGCGTTAAGTACAGGAAGTGTAATTACAGGCGCTTTATCTATGTTTGTATTTAGTACAGGAACCGTCCCCTTGCTATTTATACTTGGTACCTTAAGCAGCAAGATGAATAAGAGGTTTGCAGATCAGATGCTCAGTGTTTGCGCAGTGTTAGTAATGATTCTTGGACTTGGCATGCTAAATAATGGACTTGCCCTTTCGGGAATAGCTACACCGAGTCTACAAAGTACTCAATCTACTGCAAATGAAGCAGTGGTTGCAAAGGATATACAGACAATAAATACAGTACTTGATTATGGAAGATATCCAGCCATTTCTGTAAAGAAGAACATCCCGGTGAAATGGACTATAACAGCCAATCAAGGTGTGATCAACGGTTGTAATAATGAGATTATTATACCAGAATATAACTTAGTCATTCAACTAAAAGAAGGAGATAATCTAGTTGAGTTTATCCCGAAGGAAACGGGTACATTTACCTATAGCTGCTGGATGGGAATGATACGAAGTAGTATAACAGTAACAGATTAGAATTCTTATTTATTATGTGTGTCTAAGGTATTTCCTTTACATAGGTTTTACAAATGGGAAACATTGGCTTTACCTTGTGCTGATCAAATAGCTTATACATCAAAATCTGTAACCTAGCAGCGGCTAGAGAAAGTTCAGCTATGAGTGACAATTTTATGATACAGGTAGAAAATCTAGAGAATATACTAAATCAATATATTTTAACGTAATAAACAGATTAGTCTATTGATCTGGCACATTTTTGCTATAATTTCATACTTTATTGTAGGATGTTTATTCCTTAGTATAAAGAGAGGAGATTATGCATGAGTACAGATAAAGACATTTCAGGAAGCGATTCTTCAACTAATCAAGATGTAGATAAATTAACTGTATCAGCAACCGCCATGAATAGCTCGTGGAATAACGGTGGATGTCCGGGTCCTTGCCCCCCACCAAAGCCACCATGCCCTCCACCAAAGCCACCTTGCCCTCCAGGACCGCCGGGACCTCCAGGACCATGTGGACCTCAGGGACCATCAGGCCCTCCAGGACCTCCGGGACCTCCTGGGCAACAAGGTCAGCAGGGTCAACAAGGTCAACAGGGTCCTCAAGGTCCAATAGGGCCA
Organism: Anaerocolumna sp.; assembly: GCA_047972335.1. Taxonomy (GTDB): domain Bacteria; phylum Bacillota; class Clostridia; order Lachnospirales; family Lachnospiraceae; genus Anaerocolumna. The sequence continues at coordinate 15,037 of JBKEAO010000075.1, forward strand.
ATGGGTCCTAGAGGCCCAGCAGGTCCAGCAGGCCCTCCGGGTCCACAGGGTCCAGCAGGAGCAACAGGAGCGACAGGAGCAACAGGTCCAGCGGGAGCACCAGGTGCCATTGGTCCAACAGGTCCACAAGGTGAACAAGGCCCTATTGGATTAACAGGAGCAACAGGAGCAACAGGAGCAACTGGAGCACAAGGTCCAGCAGGAGAGACAGGTCCACAGGGACCCCAAGGAGCCTCAGGTCCAGCAGGAGAAACAGGAGCCTCAGGCCCAGCAGGAGAGACAGGGCCTAGAGGACCACAAGGAAATGCAGGCCCAACAGGAGCACAAGGTCCAGCAGGGGCACAAGGTCCAGCAGGAGAGACAGGGCCTAGAGGACCACAAGGAAATGCAGGCCCAACAGGAGCCTCAGGTCCAGCAGGAGCACAAGGTCCAGCAGGAGCGACAGGCCCACAGGGACCACAAGGAGAGCCAGGTCCAGCAGGAGAAACAGGAGCCACAGGTCCAGCAGGAGCACAAGGTCCAGCAGGAGAGGTAGGTCCTAGAGGCCCACAAGGAACTGCAGGTCCAGCAGGAGTCACAGGTCCAGCAGGCGCACAAGGTCCAGCAGGAGCGACAGGTCCACAGGGACCACAAGGAGAAGCAGGTCCAGCAGGAGCAACAGGAGCCTCAGGTCCAGCAGGGGC
>JBKEAO010000085.1:0-45789 GCA_047972335.1 Anaerocolumna sp.
AACCAAGATCAGGGTAATTATGCAGCCATTAAAGTCCTCTCCAAGGGGTGGAATTTACAACTTCCGAAAAAAGACCAGTAAATTCGATTCCTTAATTGCATGCACAAAAATCTCAAAAATCTTGGTTAATGGTTATATTATAGTCCTATTTTTCACCAAATACAATCATTTAAATAATACTTCTTAGTATTATTCCAAGAGCAGTGGAATTTAATCTTGCAAAGTGGAATTTAACTTTTCAACTGACCATTTTTAATTATTTTAATTTTTTTATGATATAACAAGACTAATTCCGATTTTATGTATAATTTAGTGTTAATTCTGTACTTGATTAATAATTTTCAATCTTTAATTAATAAATTTCTCATATGGATTCCTTATCTAATAAGTTTAACTATTTTATTATTACAAGTGTATAGGATTCTTTAAAAACACCCATATACTAAGATAATCTTCTATCTTAGCATATGGGTGTTTTATAATTCCATAAATTTATTGTATTTATAAAATAACTACATCATTTTTTGTCATGTATTCTAACATTTCATCTTCCCAAACAGATGCTTGTACTTCACCGATATGAATCTTATCCATAAAATACATACAGATTCTAGATTGACCAATTCCACCGCCAATTGTGAGTGGTAATCTGTCATTTAACACATCTTGATGATATGGTAATGTTCTTCTGTCATCTGCCTTTGCTTGTATCAATTGGTCGTCCATTGATTTTGCATCTACTCTAATCCCCATAGAAGACACTTCAAATGGGATGTCTAATAGATTATGATATAATATGAGATCTCCATTTAAGCTCCAGTCATCATAATCAGGGGCACGACCATCATGTTTTTCTCCATTAAGCAATTTGTCTCCAATTTTCATAATAAATATAGCGCCTTTTTCCTTAACATAAGCTTTCTCTCTATCTTTAGGAGTATAATCAGGATATAAATCCAAAAGTTCCTGACTAGTTATAAAGGTAAGTTTTTCTGGTAATTTAGCTTCAAAAAGTGAAAATTCATTTCTAACATACTGTTCTGTTTCTAAAAATACCTCATAGATTTTTTCAACTGTACTTTTTAAGGTTTCTATCGTTCTTGAATCTTTTGTAATAACCTTTTCCCAATCCCACTGATCCACATAGATAGAATGAATGTTATCAAGTTCTTCATCACATCTAATTGCATTCATATCTGTATAAAGTCCTTCTCCAGCACTAAAATTATATCTTTTTAGAGCCATCCTTTTCCACTTAGCAAGAGACTGTACTACTTCACATTTTCTGTTTTGGGTACCAATTCCTGCAAAAGAAACTGGTCTTTCCACCCCATTAAGATTATCGTTTAGTCCAGTTTCAGGCAAAACAAATAATGGCGCTGATACTCTCGTTAAATTTAATTTTTTTGCCAAACTATTTTCAAAATAATCTTTTAATAGCTTGATTGCAATTTCTGTTTCTCTAAGGGTTGTCTTACTAGAATAACCTTCAGGTATATAATGCATGAATATGCCTCCTATGTGCTAGATTAATTTTAAACCAAATAAAAAATCATATTTATTATAGTACCTTATTTCTAATAAATATTCCAGCTTTTTATTTATTGTTCTTATTGCTTACAAACTGTAAAGCTGCATAAGTACTGACTCTTGACTTTTTTTAGCCCCTTAGGAGCAAGTCAAATTAAATTCGAGTTAAATAGAAAACTACTTGATACCATGTTTTAATAATACTTCAGACCAAAGTTTATAATAAGCCGCCTTAATATGAATCCCGTCAAAAGTATATTCAGCAGGTATAGCACCTGTAGAATCTACAAAAGCTTCATTGATATCAATATAAAACACCTTCTTTTCATCTGCTAATTGGGCCAATACATCATTTCTATCTTTTATATTTGCATTGGTGAAAATCTTATCCTTATCAGACTTTTCCTTAGAAACATTCATTATACTTTCTATAAAAATAATTGCATCCGGCTGTAGCTCCTGTATTTTTCTAATTGCAACTTCATATTCTTTTGCAAATGACTGAGCAGTTCCTGTCCCAAGCTCATTGATACCAAGCATAATATATATTTTCCCAAACTTCTTTTGTTCTAGAGCCTTATCTATTGTCATCATTTTCCCATCTATTTCGGCTATATCTTTAGAAAATATCTGATAGATACTTAGTCCTGTATATGCATAGTAGGTTGGTTCCGATAGCCCAGAGTATTCCTGTAAACCAATGGTTCTAGAATCACCAATAAACAAGGCATCTTTAAAATAATCTGCTTCCACTGTTTCAAATTTTTTATCCTGCTCTGTTTTTGTAGAATGATCGCTTTCTGATTTGTTATCTAACTCTGCATTTGATTTGTTACCATCTTTCTGGGTAATGTCATTATCCTTAAAAGTACTATCTCCACTCCCTACTTCATTTTTCTCTGAGTCGCTTCCTTCATGCCCTGTTACAATTTCTTCTAAATCACTTTCTTCATTCCCTGCTTCATTTTCTTCTGAATTATTATCTTCCTTGGTATTGTTTTCAGTAGCGTTTTTGGTAGTGTTTTCTCTGGTATTTTCATCCAGTTCCATTATACTACTGTCCCCACTGGTGTAAGCTGATTTTTCCGTAAAGATTTGCCATGGATATTTCGCTTCTTTCATTCCTTGAAATACTACCGCTAACTGGGGTATTCTTATTACGTCTGTTTCGTAATCTGCATAAAGACTATTTCTCCCCATAATACCGAGGAAAGCAATTAAACACGTGCTTAAACCAAAGGTTAACAAGAATATATGCCTATTCCCTTTGTGATTCTTATGATTTCTTCCAAATTTCATAATCTCTACTCACCTTTACTTTTAAAATAGCAAAAATATATCAAAACTTACAATTGCAAATATATCACCGCTTAGAATAGCATATATATATCACAATTTAGAACTGAAAATATAAGAACGGATTATTCACTCCATTTGCCAACATATAGATAGAATACCAAAATACTACCAGTAAAATTATAGTTGTAATCAGGCTGTTTTGAAACTTTTCAAATAGTCTTTTGCCATAAGGAAAGCATAGGAATATACCAACTAGAAATAGCCATTTATATTGTCCAAAGAATTTTATAAAGTCATTGTGATTCACATTAATCCCCTGTACAACCCCTAACATTCTGCCTAGATATATACCAACCTCATTTAAATTGCTTATGGCAAATAAAATCCAACTAACCAGTATTACAAATAATAAATAAAGTCTGCATATTACCTTGGTACGATCAAGGTATTTCTTTATAAATAATTTTTCAATCAGGATTAGGACAAATAAATACAATCCCCATAGCACAAAATTCCAATTCGCTCCATGCCATAACCCAGTAAACAACCATACAACTAGAAGATTACATATCACTCTACCCTTACTGCATCTATTACCGCCAAGTGGGATATATATATAGTCCTTAAACCAAGTGCCTAATGACATGTGCCATCTACGCCAAAATTCTGTCACGGACTTTGCCATATAGGGTTCCCTAAAGTTTTCTGGTAGCTCAAATCCAATCATTCTTCCAACACCTACAGCCATCAGGGAGTAGCCGTAAAAATCAAAGTAGAGCTGTAGACTATAACCAATGGCTCCAAACCAGGCAAGGGGTGTAGATATGCTTTCAAATCCAATTGTCTGAATATCATTCCACAAGATTCCTATTCTATTTGCTATTATAACCTTCATTCCAAGTCCTATAACAAAAGTCTTTAAACCACTTTCAAATTTAAGTAAGGAATATTCACGATGAATCAGTTGCGTTTCCATAAAACTATAGGATGCAATTGGCCCAGATACAAGCTTTGGAAACATCAGTATGTAAGTAGCTGTTCGGTATAAAGTAGGTTTATTCTCTATATTTCCTCTATAGGAATCCACTACAAAAGACACCACTTGAAAGGTATAAAAACTAATACCAAGAGGTAGTCCAATCTGAAGTGGTAAAAAAACATCACTGCCATTTATTTCTCTTGTTATATGATTCAGATTTTCCATAACAAAGTTAATATATTTAAAGAAGAATAATAGACCAAAATCAAAGAATAAAGCTAACATAAGCCATAACTTACTCCTAGTAGTCCCTCGGTGTTTATTCATAAAATATACGAATAAGTGATTTACCAAAACGGATAATAGAATTAGACTTACATACTTTAAATCACCCCAGGCATAAAAGCCTAGACTTCCTATGATTAATACCCCATTTTTAAATACTTTGGGGACAATATAATATAGAATTAAGAATATTGGTAAAAATCGAAAAATAAACTCCAGACTACTAAAGACCACATTTTTGCCCTCCCTCTGTTGCCATTATATGGTGGTTTTGTATCAGATATACTACTAGTCCACAAAATTAAATTAATTCCTCTTCTTACCAACTGCTGCAAGATATATAATAAACTCCTCTTCTCCGTCTAGTCCAAGTATTTCATCAATCATTTGCTGATCATAAATACCAATGGCACATGTCCCTGCATCTACAGACTCACCAGCGATATAAAGGTTTTGACAAACATGACCGATATCAATGAGAATCTTTTTATGGGCTGTAATATCGAATTTCCATTCAGAACGATAAGGTGTTGTACTCCAAGCAAAGACAGCTGCTGCTTTTTTTGCAAAATTCGGTACAAAAGGCTGTTCTAAAGTAAGCGCATCTACTTTTTCTTCCATTTCATCAAGTTCAAATAAATATACCAACTTATTTTCTAAGGGCAGGTACCGATATACCCCTTTATCAAGACCAGTAATATTCATGGCAAATATATAAGTTTCAAAGGTATAGGTTGCACCGCTACAAGGTACTGTTCGCAAGGTCATTCCAGCTTTATTCACCCCTGTAACACCCTGGGTAGCCCACAGTAGGTAAGATAGTTCTAAAAGGCTCATTGCATCTGGGGCATAAAGTCTGGTACTCCGTCTTTCTTTGATACACTGATAAACATGATTGTTACTTATAACATCCTCTGTTATTTCTGGAAGTTTAATTAACTTATCTTCTGCTTTATATGGCTTATATGCCAATGGCTGTGGTACTCCCTTTGCCTTATCCGTTTTAATTTTTTTAAACTCTGAAAAATTTGACTTTAAAAAATTCCTTTGTTCTTTATATCGTTCCATATTTTCTCCTCTGCTTCATTGCATGGTTCAATTAATTTTCATTTTCTTATATCTTTTCTCTTATTCTAATACTTTTTATTTTCTATCTTTTAATTTCTTTCTATCTTTTAATTTCTTTCTATCTTTTTGCTCTACGATATCCAGCCTCTTTGGCTTCTTCCTCTGATGCAAATACAACCAAATACTTGGATTCTGCCATGGGCTCATAAGCATTTTGTCCGGGGCAATGATAAATCATAGAGTTGGAATTCCCCCTAATCTCTCCAGTTTCCACTGTTGTATCTGTGTCTACCTTGGATCCATTGTTTGAATTTGTTTCTGTGTTTCCATTGTTCTCTGTATTTACACTTGTTTCTGTGTTTCCATTGTTCTCTGTGCTTGCACTTGTTTGTATATCTCCACTGATAGATTCTTCTGCATATTGACTTTCTCCAGTTTCATAATCTATGGTTATTCCTGGTTGTACGTTATACACATACACAAAAAAACTGATTCCCTCACCTTCATCTTCAACAGAATATGCCTCCATTAATACACCGCTCGCAACAAGATTCGTTCCTTCAAAAATTGGCGTCACACGGTATAAAACATGGTGATTGGTTTCCTTTATGTAATCTGCTACCATATTTTCAAAGGGCAGCATCCCATCTACATTTAAGTATCTAGTACCCGTTATCAAGTTTTCTTCATTGGCATTTTCTGCAGTTAATTGAAATCCAATTAAATGACAACGATTGTATAAAGATTTACCATCTACATTTTCATACTGTACACTATGCCAACCGGTGGGTTTTACCTGACTAATACTTCCTCTCTTTTCAGTTGGCATAAGATCTATTCCAATATTGGCAAAGGCCACGCTACATCTATCCAGTATATCTAATTCGCTATAGTTTTCAAAGGAAACTTTCGTTTTATCCTTTTCATCAAAAGAAGGTACATTATTATTAATTGAAACATAGGGACTTCCACTATATTCAGGTATGTTCTCAAGGTTATAACTGCTTTCCTTGTGTCCTTTAAATAAAGAATTTGAGGAAATATACTGATATACATTATAACCTATCATTAATATAATGATAATAAAAATAACTAGTCTAAGCTGTCGCTGCAATTTGTGCATTTACATAAATCTCCTTCTTGATCAAATCATGAGAGCTGCCGGCAAACTCCTTGGTATCTAGCAACTCCCATCCCTCCTTTACGTTAATATCAAAATAAAGGTCTGCAGGATATACTCTGTTCCATCTATAGATAATCAATTGTTCAATATCAGTAACAAAGGGGAAAACACTCATATCCTCTACAAAACAAAATTCTCCCACCTTACCCTTTTGTAAAAAATCTGATGATGCAATCACATTATCGAGTGATAGTTCTTGAAATAGCTTATAGGAATATTCCTTCATACGCAAGATACTGTCCTTACAAGTCATTGCTATATCAGAAATAACCCCCTGATCCCTTGCTTGTCTTCTTTGGTTAAACATCATACCATGTAGGTCATCTAAACATACTATGATAATCATTTTAATTCCACCCTTTCCATATTTCAGGCGTATATCCAATGGTTGCTAACTTTCCATTCCTTACAAGGGGGGTCTTTAAAACGCCTTGATTATCAAGTACCTTTTCATCCTTATCTTCTGCTGCAATATATTTTATTAACGCTAAAGTATCTTTATCCCTACTGTTTTCATCAATCATCGAATCTAAGCCACCTACTGCCTGCTTAATACTATTATACTCACCCTTACTTAACCCTTTTTCCTTCAAATCAATAAACTGATACTTCACATTTCTTTCTTTAAAATATCTTTCTGCTTTCTTCGTATCAAAACATTTTTTAGTTCCAAAAATTTGAATATTCATAGATGACCTCCTACACTCTAAATAAAACACTCCTTAGGTCAGTATACCAACTTAAGGAGTAATTTAAAATACTCACTTTACCTATAATAAGTTGCCCCATTATTTGATAAACACAGTATTTACATTATCATTATCATTAAGACACAGCTATCACCTCTAAGACTAATTTCTTAACATCACCATTGCCTGGAAGTGATCCCCATGGTCTTTATATTGTATTTCACCTTCATATCTTTCTTTTATCTCCTGGATTATTTTCAAACCGTATCCGTGTAGGTTTTTATCTTTTTTCCAAGTGGTATAATTTTCTTTCTCTTGTATCTCCTTAACCGACTTACTATTGGTTATATGAAAGGTAAGATAATTCTTAATTGTGGCTACCTTAATATGTATATACCGCTTCACCACATCATCTTTGATACAATTTTCAATGGCATTATCAAGAAGATTGGAAAAAACACTCATTACATCAATATCTTTGATATTTAATACTTCTGGTACACAGATTTCAATATTGTAAGTAATACTATTCTCTTCCATAAAGTCAATTTTACTTATCAAAACAGCATTGATAATCTTATTATCACTAAAATATTTTCTCTTTATACTGCTATACTTTGTCAATAAACTATCAGCGTATTGTCTTGCTGCTTCATTATCACCTTCTAATAAGACTTTGATGGTAGCCAGATGATTTCCTATATCATGATATAATTTGCATATGTTCGTATCATGTTGTTCTTTCACCATAAAATTATTATACTGTATTTCACATTGTTGCTTCAGAAGCTGATTTTCCATTAATAATATCTTTTTTTCTGACCTGCTTACTGTGATAAATAGTAAGATAATGGCTAGTACCATAAAAGCTGCTATCTGCATGATATTGCTCATACCTGATAATATACTTGATGTTGTATCATCATTTACATAGGATTTGTCAGAAATTAATACAACACCACCCCAAGCTGTATAGATAGAAAACCATACCCATTTAGATAGGTAATTAAAATTTATTTTACTAATTAAAAATTTACTGATTAGTATGAAGACAAATCCAAATAGCCCAATGCATACCAGACTCACCATGTAAGCAGTAACTGTATCGATGGTAATAGGAGTAAATGCGATGACCCCTTCTACTACAGATACAAATTTTAATTGATATATCCAAACATACATAATACCTAGTATGATTTGTACAATGATTCCCCACCAGTAGTATTTAAACCAGTTACTTCTCATAGCATATACAATAAACAGAATTTTAACCAGTTCTTGAGCTAGTATACAAGCTTTTAGAATCCAATATACATTCACTGTATAAGGAACATGCCCGCCCCCTACCAAAACAATTCCTAATCCATCAGTTATCGGCATAACATTAGCACAAATAAAAGCTAATAAATATAGTTTAAATGTCCGAACCTCCGTTTTAAAGCAGTGAATCAAACAAAGATACGCCAGGAAATTATAAATCAATACTGAAAAGTAAAAATTCCAAAAATCTGCAACCACTGAGACACTTCCTTTCTATGTGTATCTACACAATAGGTTCTTTACACAATTGCACTTTTACCGGGTCTTCTTCTAAAACTGCTCCAATCAAAACACGATCTATCTCCATACAGCGCCTCAACACTTCTTCTCCAATCATTAAGGCAAAGTCTTTTAAACTCTCATCTATTACCTTATTCAGTAGAAGTACTCGTTTGGCAGATGTAGGACAATCCTTAAATAACCCCATAGGTTCTGATACCAGTCGGACTATTGTCTCTTGTTCTATGATTGCCTCTTGTTCTATATTTGTCTTTTGTTTTATATCATCCGATATAAAATTCTGCGTTAATTCTGCTAATATTTCAGGTCTGTGTACATAGTCAGAAGATATTTTCTGTCCAATCGCATCCATTCCAATTACACCAACTACTATCTGCGTTGCTTTAGGAATCACTGGTTCATGTTGTGCAGGAGCTTTTATAGGCCTTCCTTTTGAACCATCTGCTTCAACAAGAATAAAGTCATATTGACCTTCCATGTGTATTTTATTGGCTCTTTCTTTGGTAATACCCTTTAACTTTCCCTCTGTATTTACATGGTCTCCCAAAACCGTTATGAGAGGATGTATCTCCTCCTCCAGGTTATACATTGCTGTGGTTGTAGTAATTAAAACCTTAAATCCTTCCTCGGCAAGCTCATAAGCCAATTTTAATAGGGTGGAGGTTTTACCACCACCACCAACAAAACTAACCATAAGTCTTCTATCTTGATGTAATCCCAATGCTTGATACAGTTTCATACTTCCTCCATTGCATTGAAATGCATGTGGCCTTTCTTATTGATTTTCTGATTGATTACTTAGTATTCCCATTAAAATTTTTTCTGGTGTAATGGGTAGTTCTCTATGCCAGACTCCAGTTGCATTAAAAACAGCATGGGCTATGGCTGGTGGTGGTGTATTGATAACCACTTCCCCTACTGACTTAGCACCAAAAGGACCTGTTTGTTCATAACTGCTTTCAAATTCTACTCTTAAAGGGCATAAATCCAAACGAGTAGGTATCTTATATTGCATAAAGGAATTCTCTATAATACGTCCTTCTTGGCTGTAGGTAACTGCTTCTGTTAAGGCCATTCCAATTCCTTGCGCCAGTCCACCCTCTGTTTGTACCTTTGCCAAATTTGTATTAATGACTGTTCCACAATCTACTACTGCTACATAATCAATTAATGCAATGGAACCCGTTTCTTTATCTATTTCAACTTCCACCATACCCACCATATGAGGTGGTGGAGACACAGGTGATGAGTTGGATACTGTTACTTGTGTTGCTTCTGTATTACCACACATGGATTTGGAGGCGATATCCATAAGTGAGACTGCCAGGCTACCATCCACTTTACCAATCTTTTTACCTTGAAACACAAGCTCACTGGCATTGCAATCAAGCATTTCTGCCGCTATCTTACACATTCTTTCCTTTAATTCAATACAAGCTTTCTCCACAGCTTTACCAGTTACATAAGTAGTACTTGAGGCATAAGACCCTGAATCATAGGGGGAACTATCTGTATCTGCTCCAAATACAATAACCTCCTCCACGTCACATTCCATACATTCTGCAGCAATTTGGGCCAATATAGTATCACAACCTGTTCCCATATCTGCTGCTGCTATAGATAATGCATAAAATCCTTCGTCATTTAGCTTTATGGTAGCTGAACCTACATCTACGTTTGAAATACCTGAGCTTTGCATAGCCATAGCCACACCTTTACTTCTTACTTTACCGTTTCCCAAATCCCAGGAATTGGGTTTTTCCTCCCAACCAAACATTTCACTGGCATGCTTCATGCAGTGATCAAGTGCGCAAGAGGTGTTGGTTTCATTATAATAAGAATGCATGACCTGTCCTTCTCGAACCATATTTTTTTCACGAATCGCTACTGCATCCATATTTAATTTGGCAGCTAATTCACTGATTGCAGACTCCATGGCAAATAGTCCCTGGGTAGCACCATAACCACGATATGCACCAGCTGACTGTACGTTAGTATAAACTACATCATAATTGAATCGATAGGCTTCTAGATTATTATTATAAAGTGGTATGGTTTTATGCCCTGAAAGGCCAACAGTAGTAGGACCATGTTCCCCATAGGCCCCTGTATTAGATAGGGTATATAACTCTAAGGCACGGATTGTTCCATCCTTCATGGCTCCAACCTTAACCGTTAGTTCCATTTCATGACGAGGGGTTGCAGCAATCTGACATTCTTCTCTTGTATATATGATTTTAGCAGGTCGTCCAGTTTTTAATGTGACAAAGGCAGGAAATACTTCTGCTACACTGGTTTGTTTTGCTCCAAATCCACCACCAATTCTTGGCTTAGATACTCTTATTTTGGACTTTGGTATATCCAATGCATTGGCTATAATTCTTCGTAGGTGAAATACAATCTGTGTGGAACTTACCACATGAAGTCTTCCATAGGCATCCATAGTAGTATAGGTACGAAAGGTTTCCATCATTGCCTGCTGATTTGCTTTTGTATGGTAAGTATTCTCAATGATAACATCACACTCAGACATGATTTTATCTACATCCCCATGCTCTGTTCCTTCTGTTGCACATAGGTTTCTTTTATTGTCAGCTCCTACTTCACACAAAGCTTCCCAATTATCTTCTGGATGGACTAGAATAGGAGAGTCTTTTGCCTTTTTTAGGTCAAGCACTGGCTCTAATACCTGATATTTCACCTTGATGAGTCTAAGTGCTTTCTCCACAGCTTTTAGGGTTTCTCCTGCTACTATGGCAACTTCATCTCCTACATAACGAAGCCTTTGATCTAATATTAATCTATCATAAGGGCTAAGTTCTGGATAGGTTTGTCCTGCCATAGTAAATCTTTTCTGTGGTACATCTTTATAGGTGTAAATGCCCACAATTCCAGGCACTTTTTTCGCAACTTCTATATTAATATCTTCTATCATTGCATGTGCATAGGGACTGCGAAGAACTTTTACAAGTAGACAATCCTTTGGTGCAAGATCATCTGTATATACTGGTTTACCAGTTACCAAGGACATGGCATCCTTTTTACGGACAGGTTTATTAACTACTTTAAAATCCCCCATTTAATTTGCCTCCTTTGCTTGTTTATAGGCAATGTAATTTCTAATGCCTCTTAGTTGTCCTTCATAACCTGAACATCTACATAGGTTACCAGCTAAATAGGCCATAATCTCCTCATCCGAAGGATTTGGATTTTCTCGAAACATAGCAATGGCATTGATGATAAACCCTGGGTTACAAAAGCCACATTGTTCAGCACCTTGATCTGCTATATAGGTTCCAAATTCCTCAGCTTCATCTTGTAATCCTTCTAAAGTAGTCACTTTTTTATCGCTTACTCTTGCTGCTAACATACTACAAGATAATACTGGCTTGTTCTCCACAAATACGGTACACAATCCACAATTACCTGTTTCACAGCCTCTCTTCACACTATAACAGCCTTCCTGGCGTAGCAAATCTATTAACATCATATCTGGTTCTATTTCTCTTGTTATATTTTTTTGATTTAAATTTATTTTTATCTCCATGGATGCACCTCATATTTTTAGCTTTTTTCTCATACTTTAATCTCGTCACGGGGGGATTCCATATTCACTTTGCTATCTGAATAGGTTAAATACAATGCCTAATCCCAAGCAATCCTCGTTTGGTTAAAACACCTGCCAAAATACTTCTGTATTCTTTACTGCCACGAATATTACTGCCGGTTTCAATCTGATCTGCAATGAACTTTCCAAATGCAGCTGCACTCTCTTCATTAATTCCCTGTTCTAAAATATGCTCTGTATCCAGAAAACAAACGGCTCTTTTTGGTCTTGCACCAATCACCACACGGTAATTACCACCCTTTTTACTAACTGCACAGGTTAATACTGGCAAGTCAGTCTGGGTGTTTCTATGTGCCAGATATACAGCCTTTGTCTGTTCTTTTGTTACAATGAGGTTCACTACGATATCATTATCTTGTGGTAACATAGAAAATTCTTCTAAGGATATAATTCCTCTATGGAAAAGTTCTACCTTTGCATCAAGAGCTAAAAATATGGTTAAAACATCTGAAAAACCATAACGTCCAAATATGCTACCACCTACTGTTGCCATATTTCGAAATTGCACACCAACAATCTGTTTTACAGAATCTCTGATAGCCTGATTACTTAGTTGATTTAGGCCTTCATGTATTTCTATCTGTCGAAGTGTAACCATGGCACCAATTTTATAGCAATCCTTAGTCTCTTCAATGGTATCCAAACCTAAATCAGATAAATCAATTGCAGTACCAATATTCCTTTTCATAAACTTAATCCAATGCATTCCACCAAGAATCACATTATTCTTCTTCTGATTTAATTCATAAGCTTGTTCTAAACTCTCTGCCTTTACATACTGACTTATTGATAGCATGTTGCCCTCCCATGATGTTTTCGTCATAATCTCTTTTACATTAACGACTCAGCTTTTTATTCTATACGTCACTTATAAGTCTCTATATAGTACGTTGATAAATTAATTCTATAAATTTAATATATATTACATGTTTTATATTAAATTTCAACAATATTTTTAAATCCTTAGTTATTCTAGCATGGAGTATATTTTTTGTCAAAATATAGACCCGATATATTTATTATTTTTACTTATGTACTTAATTCGCACAATATATATATCAAACTCTTGTTCATTCAACATTTAGTTTATGAATATTAGGATAATCAATTGCCTTAAGAACTTTAGCTCAAAATTGTAAGAATTACATAAATTGTATCAATTGACAATTATTGGTAACTCCATTAAGATGATAATAATATAAAAAAAATTAATAAATTGGAGGGAGCACAAATGTCAGTTAAAATGAATAGGCATTTATTTATTCTTATACTAATACCATTATTATTCATTGCACATTCCACAGCAATCAGTAAAGCAAGTAGTACAATCACCTATGATATCAGTAAAAAAGATGTAATAATCCAAAAGTCTGGTAACTATATCATCACAGGAAGCACCTCAAAGTATACCATTACTGTTCTAAAAGGGGTAAAAGCAAACATTTCTCTTAAAAATCTTACCATAAAAAACACTTCTAAAGAGTCTGAAACCTTTGAAATAAAAAATGGCGCATCTGTAAACCTGACACTTTATGGGACCAACCATATTGAAAGTAGTTACGCGCAAGGAAGTGGTATTCATGTACCAAACGGCGCCAAATTAGAAATCACTAAGAAAAGTACTGGTAAACTTACTGTCATAGCAGATAACGGTGCAGGCATTGGTGGAAGTAGAAATAATCCAACAGGCGAAACCGGTATCATAATTATTAATGGCGGTACCATTTATGCAAAAGGTGACTACGATAATTGTGGAATTGGGGGTGGTGGTGCCAACCGCTACAGTAGTGACTTTTATTCCCAATATTATATTGGTGGCGGAGACATTACAATCAATGGTGGTTTCGTAACGGCAATTGGTGGGGATGATACAGAGACTGGTGGATGTGCAGGAATTGGGGGTGCAAGTCTTACTAGGCAAGGAAAGATTACAATCAATGGTGGGACCATCTATGCCTCTTCTAAAGAGGCTGGAATTGGAGGAGAATCTGACCTTAGTAAAGGCAATAAAATTACCATAACTGGTGGTATTGTCACAGCAAAGGGCGAACAATATGGAGCTGCCATTGGAAATACTAGAAATTTCAAAGGCACCACAGTTACTATTTCAGGTGGTGAGGTGACTGCCAAGGGTGATTTTGGTAGTCGCACCTTGTATGCAGCTTATGTGGGAGATTCCATTAATGATAGAAATAAATACAAATCCTATGATATCGCAGCTGAAAAGATAACAATTACAGGTGGACAAATTGATGCCTATAATTTTAGCATACAACCTGTAAATGCAAAGAATGAAGAGGTTAATAGAGCTTTCCTTCATTGTCAAAGGGGTAATATTACTTCCATAACCTTAGATAGTGATACATACGGATGTAAGGATATGATATCCAAAGGATATCTAAGCGTATTTGCTCCTGTTACTTTTAAACAATTACTTGTAAAAAGTGGTAATAAAATTCTTTATAATGATAGTATTACTTCATCTGTCTATATGGATTTTACAGGAAATATAAGCACCTCAAAAACCTTAGAACTTGATATTTCCAAAGGGGATATTCATATTATAAATAATATATGCATCTATCAAAATAAAGTATATCGTAGTAAATCCTTCACCATAACCGGATCAACCGATAGATATCAGGTATTTGTACGCAGTAACTATTTTCAAGAGCAAAATCTAATCTTAAAGGATGTAAAAGTTGATTATCTCACTACAAAAAAACAGGATTTTATGATTTTAGATAATAATATTTCCCTAAATTTAGAACTAGTAGGTAATAACTCTATTGTATTAGGTGATTCCTCTAGAGGGTTTTATGTAGGTCATGACGCCTCCCTTAATTTTTCTGGAGCAGATACGGATACCCTATTCGTGAAAGCAGGAGCTAATACCAATGCTATCTATTCAAACTACGGGAGCATTAACCAATATGGTGGAAATATAACTTTTGATTTAGGAGATGATAGTACTGCAATTTACGTTGGTAATTATGGCACATTCTCACTCTATTCTGGTAAGTTTGAAGCACATAGTAAAAAGGGGTCTTGTATCACCGGTTTATCAAGCTTAAGAGTAAATATTCACGGCGGTACTCTAATTGCAGATATGGTTGGAATTTTGGAGAATGGGAATGAAGAAGTGGTGAGTAGAGCCTACTTTACCATGAGTGGTGGTGAAATTAAAGTAAACCGTATTATTTTTGCTGATTATACCATATATAATGGTCTCTTAGATGCTTATATTTTAGGTTCAGGTACTGGATGCAATGTAACAATGTATGGTGGCAATTTAGAAATAGGTACTTATATTGATTACTCCTTAGAAATCATGGAAACCGATATAAAAAAAGAAAGGATTCTTGGTGGCACAGTCAATCAACGAAATGATGTGCCCTTAGAAATCCTTGAGAAAATTAAAACCAATCAACATTAAATTGTGATAACCTTGTCTGCCTCCATAAGTAAAGCACATATTTCATCCATACTACTAATTCTTCCTATTTTAAGACCGCCCTTTAATTGATAATATTCCACACAAGTTCCACAGGCTATAATATCTACCCCTGCACTATATAACCCGTCCATAGCATCTAGTGAACTAGAACCCTCAGCAATTAACTTTACTGCCGAATTATATAAAATTATATACGCAGGTTTTTTCTCCTGCGCCCATAATTTTCTTAAAAAGGCACCCATGAGGGTTCTTCCTAGTTCCTCATCACCTTTACCCATACTTTCACTATTTATAACGATAATATTACTCATGTATTTTCTCCATTTCTATTCCTTGTACATTTTTATACCCATTCCATATCACAGTCCTGGTATTGCTTCATCATACCACAGCACTTCTAAATTTATCAATATAGAATGTATAAATATAGATATCTCTTAATACATCAATACACTAAATCAAGACTTTTTATTGACACACAATAGGACATATCTAATTGATTACGACAGATTAGCAACATGAAAAGCCCCTGATCGATTAGTATGATTCATACTTATCTACCAGGGGCAAATGTTTATTCGCAATCCAGTACATCTGCTTGCTTAATGAAGTAAATTACTGTTCTATCGTTTCGTACGTATAAATGTATGATAACTGATTGCGCCTGCACCTACTAGGAATAGTCCAATGAGAATGATGATTCCTGGAACAAGCCCTTTATTTTCTCTTGTAAATCCAACAGTGAACGCTTTTATAAAACTATCAGCAGCCTCAGGTCCAATTTCAATAGGCCAGCGAGATATTTCTGTTCCTCCATAGAGTATAACTATATTGTGAGTACCTGCTTCTAAATCATTTGGAATACTGAATTGTCCTTCAAAGGAACCATCCGCTAAAGAATGAACAAATCCTAATTGCTTTGCTTCTGATTGTATTTGGATTTCTAGATTTTTTACATTCCCTGCAAATCCTGTTCCTGTTATTTTAATAAAACTTCCAACATGCACCCTACTACCGTTTATTTCAGTAATATCTAAGGTGCCTTTGGTAAGAATCACTGTTTCTAATCCCTCTACTGTATGATTGGAATCAACTGTATTATCTATATCAGAATGATTACCACCCACATTATCTGCCTGGGTATCATCTGTAGTTGTATTTTCATTATTCACTTGCAAGGTGTCTTCCTTGTCTGAAAGTTCATCTTGTACAGATTCTAGCTGATTGACAACTTCTTGATTCGTACCATTTTGATTGTTTCCTTCCTGACTTCCTTCATCAGACAAAGGGGTTTCATTTCCATTGCCGTTAGTGGATCCACCAGTACCATTAGAATCACTGCCACTTACATTTACACTTTTATCCGAGTCTTTCTTTGATGTATTATTTTGTGTGGAATTACTAGTAGTACTATTATTTTTACTACTTTCTGTAGTTGTGGACTTATCTCCAGAGGTACTATTTGCACTACTATTTGTGGTACTACCTGTTTTACCTTGATTGGAATTTGTCTTATCAGAAGTTCCATCATTAGAAGTACTAGGTTTTACACTATCTGTTTTACCTGTACTACTTCCACCTGTCTGCACACTACTATCTTTGTTACTATTTTCGTTACTATCCTTGTTGCTGTCCTTGCTACCTTCATTGCTACTATCTGTAGGAGCCTGTATAACCGTAGGTGTTGGCGTAACAATAACTGGAACCTTACTTCCTGCTGGACCATCGGGGGTATCCCCTTTTGTCTCATCATATCCAGGCCATGGAACTGGAACACCTGTTGCATCATCATAGCCATCTAAATCACAATCTTCCAGGGGCGCAGCATAAACTATATTAGAACCGCTTGGTGCAGCGAATATGAATACAGCTGCTATTAAAAAGGCACTTATGAATTTACATAAATTATTTATTTTATTGATTTTACTCATTTTACTTTTTATATCTTTTTTACTTATAACATTGATTTTACTTATTTTACTTATTCTATTGAATTGATTCGGACTAGCTAGATTACGATTAGTTTTCATAGAATCACATACTCCTTTTTTGAATGAATCAATGAAGTAATTCCATCATGATACAATTCCTTCATTGATTAAACTATCTAAAATTCACTGTGTTGCAATATACTGTTTTCATCACTTCGGTGTGCTTAGTAACCCAAACATCTCAGTTTAGATTTTCTATTTTGATTTTCTATTATCCTTAATAAATTCAGTCGATACACTATATTTATTATCATTAAACCAAATACTGCATTTATCAAGTAGTTTGATAACTTATTTTGTAGAAGTTTGAGTTAGTAATTAATCTTACACCCTGCTCCAATGGGCACTCCCCCATCTGGCTCTGTACTTTGGTAGATCCTATTCTCTCCCTTAGCATCCTCTGTTTCATGTATCTCTTTATGTGTCTCTTTATATAACTGGGTATCATAAAGGATATCTTCATTAAGGCTCTTTTCCTGACGAGATACAATAGCAGAGGCAACCATAGCAGCTGTAACATTGGTAGCAGTTCTTCCAGTATCTGCAATTGCAGAAATTGGAATACTAAGCACAATAAGCTCTAAAGGTAATCCCACAGCAGTTAGAACACTTGCTGTGGTAATGGTTGCAGTTCCAGGTACTCCTGCTGTTCCAAGGGAAACAAATAAACTAACTATTACTAAGAGTATATAATCCTTTACCTCATAATGAATTCCTAGACCGTTGATACCATATATTGCTATTAACACTGGCCATATACCCGCACACCCTGGCATTCCTATGGTGGTTCCAAGAGGTGCTGTAAAGTTAGCAACCTTAGGGTCTACACCGATTTTTTCTACAAGGATCCTTGTAGAAAGTGGCAAAGTTCCAGCACTAGATTGGGTAGAGAATGCCACAATTTGTGCTGGCAAAATCTTTTTAAAGAATTTAAAAGGATTTATTTTTGCATATGCTTTTAACAATACTGCATTAACCACCCAAGTATCTAGAGCAAAAGCTATAAAGGAAACTATAAGAAGCACTAACAAGGACCACATAATACCCGAGCGACTTACGCCATTGCCTGTTGCTGTTACGATAAGAGCCAATACTGCATAGGGGGTTAATATAATAATAAATTCAACTGCTTTAAAGATAATCTCTTTTACTGCTTCAACAAAACTCTTAAATATAGCAACCTTCTCACGATTTTTATTTGCTACTAACACATAGGAAACTGCAATGAGTACTGAAAATAAAATCATTGGAATGGTATTTTCTTCTGCAATATCACTCACTACGTTACGTGGGAAGAATCCAATTAATACCTGTGAAAAAGGTACCACCTTATTTTCAAAGGTTTGCGCATCTATTCCATCAATGGATAAATATGAATTTCTACCAACACCAAAAATCAAACCTAAACCAAGTGTCAATACGATAGCAAGTAACGTAGTCATGAGTAGCCAAAAGATAGAACGCGCTCCAATTCCCTTTAACTGCGCTGTAGAACCAAGAGAGGTTATGCTACTTAAAATTGATACAATAATAAGTGGACTTACAATGGCAGTTAATGTACTTACATATATTTTCCCAATGGGCGTAACCCATGAAGTGTGTCCTGAGAAGATAATTCCAACCACTATACCAGCAAGGAGTGAGCCTAATATAATTGCAGTAAAGTTAATTTTTCTTTTTTGTAATTGATATATCATAATAAATAGTACCAGTACGACAGCTAAGGCTGCTGCGGATAACCAATCAATATTCATATTCTGTCTTCCTTTCCTGTCATTTAAGCTATATAAGCTCTATATCCATATCATTTATTTCTTCACTGTAAAGCTAACTAGAAATGATTTAGAAATATTGTTTTCACCTGTTACATTTACTCTAGCCTTGTAGGTACCAGCTTTTAATTTTGTAATAGGTTTTAAAGCAAAGGTAGCACTACTATTTGTTCCTATATTCTTAATGGAACTAGTAGAAAGTTTAAAGTACTTACTACTAGAGCCTGTTAATTCAATTTTTAGCTTTCCAGTTGGTCCGCCTAGATTTTCTATGGTTACACCATAAGCTTTTTGACTAGAATACCCAACTTTTGCTGATGGAAATTTATAAGTTCCAGTTTTTGATAAGGCAATTTCATACTGATCTGGTTTAAATACCAAATCAAGAGCCGCTACTGCTTCACTTGCAAAATCAACTTTGCTGAGTCCATCAATGGTACCTGCTGCTGCTACTGCATTTGGACTTTTTATAACCCATGCAAGATCTAGCATATATTCTGTATACGTTCCATCACCTGCAGCATTTTTATGAAGCCATTGTTTTGTAACTGGTTCTGCCTTATCTTTGTTATAACCAATGAGGAATGGTAATTGAAGACGAATTGCATTTGTTGCATTACCAGTTTCCCATGGAGCTGTTGAGGTTGCTGTGCCATTCAAATCACCATTTGGATAAAAAGCTATACTATTATTCT
The DNA here is from genome assembly GCA_047972335.1 of Anaerocolumna sp. Taxonomy (GTDB): domain Bacteria; phylum Bacillota; class Clostridia; order Lachnospirales; family Lachnospiraceae; genus Anaerocolumna. The sequence goes on from JBKEAO010000085.1 coordinate 20,137, forward strand.
TTTTAGAAGAATTTTCAGTTGTAAAATTACCCAAGTATTTTACCAACTCCCCATATAAATAACTAATGTTTCCATTACCTGTTGTAAGGTTCACATTATTTCTGGAATTAAAGGCACTCGTTGCTGAAATAACTTTATCACTATCTACTCCCTTGCCAAAGGTAAGCTGATTACCAATGGTTGTATCATATACATAAACTTTATCATAACCATATTCCTTGGCTTTTTTAGAAACACTTCCGATGATTGCCTGGGTATTATGGCACCAAGAAGCTCCAAAGAATATAAAATAATCGCCAGGAGAATTCAGTAAGTTAATTAATTCTACAAAATTTACTTGATGCAGAGCAAAACCTGCTTCATCTGCATCTGTAAATATTTCTGTAACTGCTTCACCTGTTCTATTGCCTTGAGGATCTGGTGTTCCATTATTATAATTAAAATAAGTGGCTGAAGCATTGTATACTCTTTTAAAGAATGCAAAATCTGATCTAACACTAGAGGGAACTACTTTACCTTTGCTAACACCTTCTCTAAAAACTTTTGCTATAGATTCAGTAGCTATCTTTTCATCAAAGGTTACACCTTCTGTAAGTTGAAAAGAGGCTTGAATCTTTGGATTTCTTTGATTGCTGAAAGAAAATAGTAAAGTGTCGCTTGATGTATATCCACTAATTAACTGGTTAGATTGTAATAAATCCACAATTTTTAACCATAACTCATATACTGAAGTTCCATTGGCAGTTTTAAAAACTGTATCACTCTTTGTAATGTCGATCTGATAGCCATCTATAAAAGGATCGAAGTGATAGATCTTTTTTATTCCATCTTTCTTCGCCTGTTCGTTGATATTACTTAATATAGATTGGGTCGTCGTAAGTTTAGGACTACCAAAAACAATATAATAATTTCCTTTACTACTTAAAATATCAAGTAAACGTTCCTGTGTCACAGATTCAAAAACATGCCCTGTTTGTATATTATCATAAGAATCAGCAATATAATCTCCTGTGGTTCCTTCTGTCACTTTACTCCAAGGATAACTCTCAGTACTTCCCTGTGCAGCTGCTACAGGTTGGATTGCTACTATAAACGTAATTGTAAATGCTAGAATACTTGCCGCCGCTTTCTTTAAAATGGATAATGATCTCATAAATAATGTCCTCCCTATAAAATGATTGCTATATAATTATTGCTAAAAACTTACCTTATTTTCTTTTCATACTAAACTTATATGAATTGTATGAATTATGTTATGTTTGAATCATAGCACATATGGTAAGTAATGTCAATTAGGAATTTAATAATTTTTTCAGTTAGTGATTATTTTGTAAGGCTTGGTTTTCACTATGCTAGTAACGCCATCCATGACTTACCTGCCTTTGGTGTTCCTGCAAGAACATTTAACCCCTCTGATAAAATTCCCTCAACTAGAAATAAAATTGGTGGATACTCTTTGTTGTATAGCTCCACACTATTTCTAACTACCATTTTCTTATTTTCATTTTTCACATTAATCTCCTTTTCAGATTTATTTTTGAACAAAAAAATAGCCGGCAACCTTTTTATCAGTTACCTGCTTTAAAACTACTTTGCTAAATCATATCTACAACTTTTATTTAATTAATTATTTTTAACATAATTCATTTTGACATTTTAGGTAATTCATCTTCACTAACAGGATTTGACTCAATATCAAAATCACTCCAGTACCCTTCAATATCTGCTGATGTAAAATAATCAAATTCTTCCGTTGATGAACTTAATCTCCCTTTTTTTACACCCTGTGGTACATATATAAGTTCGTAATTTGTTCCGTCCAAAAGATTAAATCTAAAACTCGTTACGCCACCACCTACAGTATCTTCTGTTTCCTTATCTTTTAATGTTAGATTTTCAAATAAATCATATATTGCATCAATATCTGATTGCTCTGTTAAAATCTTTTTTTCTGCATTAGCAGGAACATCAAAATGAAACATTTCAATACTACTTACATCTGCCTTCTCAAATGAAAATTCAAAATCTATATTTTTGGTATACGCAGTTAATAATACTGTTGCACATATTAAAATTGCTAATACTTTAATTTTAATCATATTATAATTACCCCGTATAAATTAACAAAATTACTTATAGTAAAATTACAAGTTACAAATATTATTAGTATTTAAAATCCACATTTAGAATACTTTACTGTTACAACAACAACTTCTTTCTTTTCATCATCAACCCTATAAACAATAATAAAATTCCGAACAAATATTTGTCTATAACCCTTGTTTGCAAATATTCCATTTCTTCGCTTTGCACCACGCTTAGGCATTGTTTCCAATGACAAAATTGCTTCTTCTAAGTCATCAATTAGATTTTCTGCTGACCGCTCCGACAAAAGTTCCTTAGCAATGTATTCATATATTTCATCAAGGTTTTTGTAAGCCATAGATAGTAACTTAACACTATATCTATCCAATATGTTTTCTCCTTAAACTTTTTAAGCTTTCTCTTGCATCGTAAAGTTTTCCGTCAGCTTGATAATTTTCTTCAGCCAATAATATTTCTTGGTCAAGTTCATTTTCGTTTATCATATTTTCATAAGTTTCAATACTCATAACAACTAAGTCACCATAACCATTTTTAGTTATAAATATCGGCTCGTTTTTCGAATGACAAATATCTGATATTTCGTTCGTATTTCTAAGGTCAGTAATCGGTCTAATTTGTGGCATATAATCACTCCTTATAAAGTTCAATTTTATATTTGTATACTATTATAGCATTATTATGTGCATTTTTCAATGATGTATGACTTTATTTTTATTTTAATAATAAACTTCAAACCAATTATTATTTTACAAATTTTCAAGAATATAACAGCTCTTTTAACATCAAGGTTTTCACTCCTTGTTTCGTAAATTTGCTTAACTTCTTCAAGCTATGGTGGTGTTAAATATTTCTCACCAATAGAAATATTCTAATCTGATATTTTCTTTTCCCCATATCTTTTCTGTCAAATTTCATATGAATTTTATTTTCCCTCCTATACAGCGATGCATTTTCATAATATTTCCAAAACTATTATATAAGATTTTACTAAAAATGAAAAGGCGGAATAGTTACATATTTATTTGGAATATAAATAAAATTCGTTTACAAAATATGGTCTCTACATTATAATTAGTACATATAGGCTTATGACTACATAATAATTCGTACACAAAATGTTCATAATTATAGTGTATACTAGGAGCTGTATAAATAGGTGGGCACAATTGTACTTTGGACAAGCCGCATCTGATTAAAATTAGATATGATTACAAACACGAAAACAGGGAGAGGAAACTATGAGTTTAAAGAAACAAAACGAAAATACTTCAATGAGTATTGGTCAACAAAGACGACTAGAGAAAAAAAGAGAGGCAGAAAGACTAAAACGAAATTCACGTCTTGGCAAAGTAGTTTCTTATTGTTTACTTGCCTTAATATCAGTTGGTCTTTTAACTACAATTGGTTATTCCATCTATCGAGGTGTAACAAAAATCAAGACTAGTGATGATTATAGTGCATATATAGACGACACCGGTTTATTAACAGATGTAACTGCTAGTGATTATTTAACTTTAGTAGATTATAAAAACATAACTGCTCCATTAAGTGAAATTGAATATACTGATGAAGACGTAGATACTGATATCGAAACATTGCTAGAAGGACATAGTGAATTATCCACAGAAACTGACGCTTTAATTGAAGATGGGGATAAGGTTAATATTGATTATGTAGGTTCTGTAGACGGTGTTGAATTTGACGGTGGTAATACTGGTGGCGAAGGCGCTGATTTAGAAATTGGCTCAGGATCTTATATTGATGACTTTGAGGATCAATTAATTGGTCATAAAATTGGAGATCAAGTAACCGTAGAAGCTACTTTCCCAGATGATTATACCAATAATCCAGATATGGCAGGAAAAGAAGCTGTGTTTGAAGTAACCATTAACGGCATCTATGTATCCCCTGAATTTACAGACGAATTTGTAAAGGAAAATCTTTCAGATGAGGCTTCAACTGTTGCTGAATACAGACAATATTTAAAAGATACAAAATATGATGAAAATTTAACTACCTGGGTAGCGGATTATCTGTTAGAAAACACAACCCTTAATTCCTATCCCTCCGCTTATTATAACCACTTAAAATCTATTCAAAAGTACGAAGACCAAATGTCACTTGATTATATGAATAGCTTCTATGCTTCCATGGGTTATGATCAGGAATCAACTTTTGAAGAATATGTTGGAATGTCTGAAGCTAAATATGATGCTAGTTTAGAAGAATCCATTCAAGATAGAGCAAAAGATGCACTACTTTATCAAGCAATTTCAGAAAAAGAAGGAATCACTGTAACCAAAGATGAGTATGATACTTACATGGACTCAGATTCCACTGGTGGATATGATACCCAGGTATCAGAACAAGGTATAGGTTATACAATGCAACAACTTCTTGATAAAAAAGTATTAGAATATGTTAAGGGCTTAGTTACTGTAGAATAAATATATTGATTGAATTTATCAAGTTTAATATAGGTTTAACTACGTAGTTTACGTTGTTAAATATAATATGAGGTAAATCATACGCTCTTTGTAAAGCAATATATAAACCTTTACAAGGGAGTTGATTTACCTCATTTTTAATATATTAAAGTTCTTCTTTTGAATCCACAGAAGCTAATTTCACTACGTTTACTTCCTTAAAACTTTGGACATTGGATTCTGATAAAGATCGAATTCCAAAGTAGAACCAGACTCCTGTGATGAGGGCTGATAGTCCATCTGCAAAAGGTGCAGCATACAATATACCATCTAGTCCCCAAAAGTATGGAAATATTACAATGGCAGGCATTAGAAGTAGGACCTGTCTTGTTAAGGTTAATACCATTGCTGACTTTGATCTACCAACAGCTTGAAAAAAGTTTGCAGCCAATATCTGAAATCCGATTAATGGCAAACACCAAAACCATGTGATAAGAGCATAACTACCGAATTGGATCAGTTCTACTTCTTGATTAAATAATTGTATAATCTGAGAAGGAATCATTCTTGTTACAATCCATCCAATGATAACAATAATGGTTGCAGCAATGATAGCCAACTTTTCAGCTAATTTTATTCGGTCATATTGTTTGGCTCCATAATTAAAACTAACGATTGGTTGTACGCCTTGAATCAGACCTGTTATTGGCATTAGTAGTATGGTTTGTACGCTGTTTATAATGCCCATACCTGAAACAGCTAAGTCTCCACCATAGAACAATAAGCTTTTATTTAATATAATATTTAATATGCTATTACTTACCTGTAGTAAAAAACTTGGAAGGCCAAGTGATATAATACGATAAACAATCTTTTTCTTAAGTATCATATATTTGATTCTAATTTTATGGACTCTATTCGGATTTAAAAAATAAGTTAACGTCCATATCATACTAATACATTGTGATATGATGGTTGCTAGTGCTGCCCCGGCCATACCCATTTTAAAGATATAAATAAAAATTGGATCCAATATAATATTAGTTCCAGCCCCAATAAACATTGTAATCATGGCAAGCTTTGGTTGACCGTCAGCGCGTAAAAAGTTATTTAAACCCAAGCCTATAATCTGAAAGCAGGATCCTATTAAAATGATTCTCATATAATCCACAGCATAGGGTAACACAGTATTACTTGCGCCAAATAAATGTAAAATTGGAATAAGAAATATTTCTCCACACAAAGAAAATATGACTCCACTGCATATTAATAATGTAAATACATTACCTAATACTTCATCTGCGTCTTTCTTTTTACCTTCCCCTAACTTCATGGAAAATAAAGTTGCACCACCTACACCAAATAAAATACCAAGAGATAATTGAATGATCATGATAGGAAATCCTATGGTTATTCCAGCCAATCCATTGAATCCTAAATCAGATGCATTTCCAATAAAAATACGATCTACAATATTATATAAGGCATTCACCACCATTCCAATGATGGCTGGAATCGAAAATTTCATCAATAGCTTCCATACTTTTTCTGTCCCTAAGGGATTTGTCTGTTCTGTCATATTTCCCTCCATATGTCACGATTATCATTATTTTCAAGTTTTTTAACCATCTTCTCTAAAACAGATAACATAGTGTCAACGGCCTCTGGATCAATCCCCTCAGTCAAGTAACTATTCCACTGATAAAGTCGATCATATATTTTTTCTTTTTCATTTATTGCAAGGTCAGTTAAAAACAATTTATTTGCTCTACGATCCTGTAAGTCTTTCTCTTTCATTAAGAATCCCTTTTCCATTAAGGATTGTACAATTCTTGCTGTTGCTGCCTTATCAATGGCTAAGTACGCTGATAATTCCTCTTGCGATACACCATGGTGTTTAAATAAATATGTTAAAATTGGTAACTCTGAAGCCGTTAAATTCAATTTTTTTAGAGCAATATTTAAGTAAACTTGATTTTTTCTATATAAAATAGACACCAATCTACCAATACTTTTTTCCATAATTTTATCCTTTCTGTAATTAGTTGATGCATCAACAATAATAACGCAAAATAGATGTCGTGTCAACTAAAAAGAGCAGTTTATTTCTCAGTTACGCTAACCAATCTTACCGACATAGTTAACTGAGAATAAACTGCTCCTAATTCTTCTTCCAATCCTTTTTGTAACTTTTTTCTACTACTACTACTGCTTCTCTATTACCGATTCTCTAAGTTGTCACTTTACTAATTTACATTATTTTCGTTATATTAATCTAAACCTTATTTAAGCACCTTCAACCATATCTCTTCGTAGGTATCCCACAGATCCAATCACCATGAGAATGATACTAACTACCGTCATTGTAATAAAGATTACTAAATCAAATTCTTCAATTGGCATTCTTTTAATCCAGCTTTGAACAGCTGTTTTTGAAAACCACTCTGGTAAATCCAGTATGCCACCAAAATAGTTGAGTGCAAAGGAATAACCAAGATAAATATAATTCACTTTACCAAGTCTTGGTGCCCAACCCAAAGTCAAGGCAGAAAGTCCTGTAAAAAACATGACAGATGGCCAGAAGTTAAAACCTACAGCCATAAAATCACCCATATCCATTAGGGAATTATCACCCATGGATGAAATAGCAGTGCCTCCAAGACCTACTACAGCTAATATGATTCCAATAGCTCCAAGGATAATTGCTAAAATAACACTAGTCCAGTATAGTTTTGCTCTTGTTACTTTGGTTGCATAGATTTGACTTAGATGCAACCTTGCTTCCTCCGCAAAAAGTTTGTTCACAATGGCAATGGGTAATATAGTAACTAACATAATCATTACCATCATTATCGTTGCTGTAAAGGATTCCTCTACAGAAACTCCAGTTAATGTAAACATTTGACTCATTAATTCATTACCACTAAGAAAGGACTGCATGTCACCATATATAGAACCATATGCAGCGCCCAATATAAGAAATGATATGAACCAACTAATGATTACTCCTTTGTTTAGCTTTAAAAATAATCCTGGGACAGACAATAAAGACTTCTTAGCAGTCTCTCTTCCGCCTCTCTCAGGTAAATATCCTGCCCCCATATCGCGGCCACCTTCTAGAACAAATGCAGCGATAACTAGTAGGATGAAAAAAATAGTAGCAAAAATCAATGGTACCAGGTTATTATTTGTAAATGGATAGGTTAAATAAACCCAACCCATGGGATTAAACATGGATAAATCTACATTTGATATATCTGTGCCTGCTCTTACTATATAAAGTAATCCTATGATTCCAAGGGTAGAGCCTGTTGCGCCAGAAGAACTTGGCATAATCTGCGCCATAACCAATGCAAGAACAGCCCCTATTACACCCGCCATTCCTATAGATGCACCAAATAAAATAGAACCTTTCCCTGTAATGGTATCCGCACCAAAGCTAATCATTATCGCAGCAATAAAAATTGCCAAAAGAAGATTGATTAGAATTGATTCAACCATAACTCCTAGTGAATTTGCCTGACGACCTACTCGAAAGGAACGGACTAGTTCAGTTAGGCCGAGTTCTTCCTCCTTACGGGTATGGCTTACAACATGTAAAGCAGACATAATCATAGCAAACAACCCACAAAACAATAACATTTCATTGGCATACATGGCCCCTAGTGTATATTCTGTCCCAGATTGAATGGGCGTAGGCCCAACCATAGAAATCATGGCAGGATTTTGCATGGTTTCATACATACCAATTAATCCTTGCCCCTTACCAATTTCAACAAAAGCTGGTACAAATCCACCTGAAAAGAGGCCAAGACCTACGATCCATATTATAATTTTTTTCCAATCTCGTTTTAAATATTGTATAAATAGCGTATCCCAACGTGCAAATTTTTCTTTCATCACATTACCCCCATTTCAACGATTATACTTCATAATGACGCATGAATAGGTCTTCTAGTGTTGGTGGTACTGACTCAAATTTCTTAACCTCTAGTTTTGCAACCTGGGTTAAAATATCATTGATATATGCATTATCCGCTGAAAAAGTCGCTTGATTGCCTTTTTGTTTGAAATCATATACACCCTTTACCGATGCCATTACACTAACATCACCTTTTGCGGCCAAAGTAACAGTAGAACGTGTTAAGTGGCGAAGTTCATCCAATGTACCAGTTTCTACAACCTTACCTTGACGAATAATAACCACTTTATCAGCTAAGCGCTCTACTTCACTAAGAATATGTGAGGATAATAAAATTGCCTTTCCTGCCTTTTTGATTTTCTCAACTTCCTCCTGGAAAACTGCCTCCATCAAAGGGTCAAGACCTGATGTAGGCTCATCAAATATATATAGATCAGAATCTACAGACAATGCAGCGATTAGCCCAACCTTTTGACGGTTTCCTTTGGAATAACCTTTTGCTTTTTTCTTCGGATCTAATTCAAAACGTTTCATCAAATAGTCTCTTTTTTCCTTATCTCCACCACCATGTAATTTAATGAATAAATCAATGATCTCACCGCCTGTTAAGCTTCCCCATAGTGCTACATCTCCTGGAACATAGGAGATTCTCTCATGGATATAAAGGCTATCCCTCCATACATCCTTACCAAATATAGTAGCTTTTCCTCCATCACGATTGATAATACCTAGCAATGTACGGATGGTTGTTGACTTTCCTGCACCATTTGGTCCAATAAAGCCCACAACTTCCCCAGCATTCACAGTAAATGATACGTCATGAAGTGCTTTAAATTTGCCGAACTTCTTTTGTAATCCTTCTACTTTAACAATCTCTGTCATAACACCTAAACTCCTTCTTCCTATTTGAAATAGTTTATAACGTGCTTTCCAGTTTAAGGCAAAGTCTAATCCCATGGCAACATTATGAATTATAAGCATTTTAATAGTTCATAATGTTGCTTTTTTAACTTCGTTTTAAACCAAAGTTCATTTATAAGTACAATTATATAATTTATTTAATAACTAGTCAACTTGTATTTTAAACTATAATATGTACTATATTTTGAACTATATTGTAATTGATAACTCATAATTTTTCATATATAATAAATTAACAAAGAATTTTATTTCTAATTAATTTGTGATTCTTGCTTTTAACTACTTAATTTGAGAAATAAATTATACATTTACTCTAATCAAGTTATTGCAAAATAAAATAGAAAGTTGGTTTAACCAATGAATGGTTATGAAAAAAGAACACAAGAAAAGAAAATTCAGGTATTAGAAGCTGCTTTTCATATAATGAATACAGATACTGAAATAGAAAATATAACCATGGAGGAGATTGCTAAAACTGCAAAGGTTGGCAAAACCTCTATCTTTAAGTACTTTGGGAGTAAAGAAAATTTAGTGCAAGCGGTCTTTATCTATTACCTTGATAAAATCGGAGATTCGACCAGAGAAATATTGGCTGAAAATAGACCATTTGAAGAAACCCTTATTGCCATCAGTCAGTGTAAAATCAACCTACTAAAAACCGTCAACAAGAAGTTTTATCTAAATTTAATGAATTATTTAACCATTACGGGAGATGATGGCTTAACCATGATGATGCAACAATATACGAAGGAAAGTTATGGTATGATGTTGGATCTATTTCATCGCGGCCGTAAGGAGGGTAAGGTAGATTTAAAATATTCTGACGAATTTTTACTTCTATATTTTCAAGCCCTTGTAGAAGGTATCTCTAGTCCACAAATATATGAAAAAATTCTACCCTATACTGCCCAATGGACGGAACTTTTAATCAAAGGTGTAGCACCAATAAGATAAAACATGATACCAGGCTAACTGGTGCTACACCCTTTTTCGTTCACTATACTATTATTTTAATCCTTGTTTTTTGTTCGCTTTCTTAATCGGAGAATACTAAGTTGGGAGTTTCCTAATGCTTATAACTCTTTACACGGTTATAGAATTTCTACCTTTTCACCATTTAATATTTTATTTGTGGTTCTCATTGCACACATTTTTCCACACATGGTACAACTATGTAAGTCTGCTGGGGCTGTACTTTCAAAATAAGTACGTGCTTTTACAGGGTCAATTGCATGTGAAAACATCTCTTCCCATGCAATCCTTCTCCTTGCATCACTCATTTTATTGTCTCTTTCTCTTGCACCTGGTATGCCTTTTGCAATGTCTGCAGCATGTGCTGCTATTTTTGAAGCAATAATTCCATCTTTTACATCCTCCAAATCAGGAAGTCTTAAATGTTCTGCCGGGGTAACATAGCACAGAAAGTCTGCTCCACTAGACGCTGCAATTGCACCACCTATGGCTGAGGTAATGTGATCATAACCAGGTGCAATATCTGTAACTAAGGGACCAAGTACATAGAAAGGGGCACCATGACAAAGTCTTTTCTGTAAAGTCATATTAGCTGCGATTTCGTTAATCGCCATGTGACCGGGTCCCTCCACCATTACTTGAACATTTTTCTCCCAAGCACGTTTTGTTAAGTGACCAAGTTCAACTAACTCTGTAATCTGGCCAGCATCTGTACTGTCATGTATACTTCCTGGACGCAAGGCATCTCCTAAACTTATCGTTACATCATATTCATATAAGATATCAAGGACTTCATCGTAAAACTCATAAAATGGATTTTCATTACCTGTCATTTCCATCCATGCAAATAAAAGGGAACCTCCACGAGATACAATGTTAGTGAGTCTATCTGACTTTTTAAAACTTTCCACTGCCTTTTTATTAATACCAGCATGGATGGTCATAAAATCCACCCCTTGTTTGGCATGTACTTCTACAACCTTTAGAAAATCCTTGGCGCTGATATCCATTAAATCTTTTTCTAAATACCCCACTGCATCATAAATTGGTACAGTACCAATCATTGCAGGTGACATTTCAATCAGTTGTTTACGAAAATCATTGGTTTTACCATAATTACTTAGATCCATAATCGCTTCCACGCCAAAGGAAATAGAAAGATTTATTTTCTTTATTTCCTCGTCATAATTAACACAATCGCCTGATACTCCAAGATTTACATTTATCTTCGTCCTTAACCCTTCACCTATTCCCTCAGCACTTAAATTTTTATGATTTTTATTAGCAGGTATTGCAACCTTTCCCCTGGCTACCTTATCCAATAAAATATGCATATCTATGCTTTCTTTTTCTGACACCACTTTCATTTCTGGTGTTACTATTCCAAGCTTTGCTGCTTCCATTTGTGTTTTGTACATATATAATCCACCCTTTCATCTTTATAATAACTTAAGCCTAGCAAATTTGATTTAATTTATTGTACCTGTTGCGGTATGTAAAATGCCCGTTTTTCTTAATGTAGCCAATAATAATCCCGATAAAATCGCTCCCGTAACAGAACTTAGCCCAAAAGGCAGGATATACACATAGTATGGTGCCTGTAAGGACAAAAACACTTTCGCTGCAAGATAGGCAAAGATTGCACCAATGATGCCAGTACCTATGGTTTCCCCTAGTATAGTAAGGGCAAGTTTTCTCGTGTGTTTATAAACCAACCCACAAAGTATGGCTCCACACATGCTACCTGGAAATGCTAAAATACTTCCTGTTCCCATAATATTTCTTAAGATAGAAGTTGAAAATGCAACCAAAACAGAATAAACTGGTCCAAGTATTACTCCAGCCAATACATTAACAAAATGTTGAACTGGGAACACCTTGGCAAAACCTATAGGTATAGAGAAAGTGGAGCATACAACACCTATGGCCACCAAGATTCCCGCAACTGATAATTTTTTTGCTGATATTATTTTATTTGACATTATTTCTCCTTTTCTTATACTTTCGTTATAAATATATTATCGTGACTCAAACTTCTCAGTTACTAATAGAGGAATTTATTTTGTATAAAGTTTGTGTTATTTATATTATAGGTGTGATCTAAGGGGCCTCGCCCTTTACCCAAATCAAGACCAGCTCTTATGGCACCTGTAAGATATAATTTTGCCTGATCAATAGCCTCAACAAGTTCATGTCCCTGTGCCAAATTACAAGCAATGGCAGAAGAAAGCGTACACCCAGTTCCGTGAGTATTCTGATTCTTTATTCGCTTCGTACTAAACCAGTAAAGGAGAGATTCTCCATACAATAAGTCAGCAGCATCCTCACCGATATGTCCACCTTTTATCAATACTGGTACATGGTTCAAACTATATATCTTCTTTCCTGCCTCTATCATATCCTCCTTCGTTTTGATTTCACATCCACTTAAAACCTCAGCTTCAGAAATATTAGGTGTGATTAAGGTTGCCAAAGGAATTAATTTTGTAATAAGGGCACAAACTGCGTTATCATCAAGTAGTTTACTTCCACTTGTTGATACCATTACTGGGTCAACAACTACATTTTCTGCTTTATATTGCATTAACTTTTCTGCTACGGATTCTATAATATCTTTGCTTGAAACCATGCCTATTTTGACTGCATCTGGCCTAATATCACCAAAAATACAATCCATTTGATTCTCTACAAATCCTTTAGAAACATTTTCAATGCCATAAACGCCGGTGGTGTTTTGGGCAGTTAAAGCAGTAATTACACTCATTGCATATTGTTTATGGGCTGTGATTGTTTTCATGTCTGCTTGTATTCCGGCTCCTCCACTACAATCTGAACCAGCAATGGTTAGAACTTTCTTTACCATCTTTTTTTCATTCCTTTCTATCCATTAATTTTTATTCAGAAAAAGGTCCTACTTTAATATGCTTTCAGATAAGGTCCTAAGATTTTCTGCCGCTGCTTTTATTTCCATCTTTTCAAATAAAGCAGAAATAACTGCTACACCACTAATTCCAGATTCAGAAAGTTTTGTTATATTATTTTCATGAATACCACCAATGGCTACCACTGGTATATGTACTGCCTGGCATATTTCTTTTAAAGTATGATAACTAATTCCAGTTGCATCTTTTTTCGTGGAGGTTGGAAATACAGCACCTGCACCTAGATAATTTGCTCCACCTTCCTGGGCTTTAAGAGCCTGTTCAACAGTTTTTACCGTCACACCAATTATTTTATCATTGCCAAGAATTTTTCTAGCTACACTAAGTGCCATATCACCCTGACCGATATGAACACCATCTGCTTCACAAAGGGCAGCCACCTGGATGTTGTCATTGATTAAAAATGGAACCTGATAACGCCTACATACCTCTTTTACTTCCTTGGCTTCTATCATAAATTCCTCTTTTGTTAAGTTTTTTTCTCTTAATTGTACAAGGGTAACACCGCCTTTTATTGCCTCTTCTACTTGCCATGAAAGCTTTTTTGCCCCAAGCCAAGACCGGTCTGTTACTGCATAAAGTATAAGAGAATCTTTACCTAATTTCATAATTGGCACCTCCATTTAGTTCCTCACCCGTCAACAGAAATACTGCATCTATTAAGTAATTTCTAAATGATGCAGATCCTGCACCCATTTGCAATACCTTCTCATATGCCTTTTCACCACATAACCCCATGGTTATAACTGCTGCTACTGTAGCTAAAAGTATATTATCCTTATGAGCTGCCGCAAATAGAGCTACAAGTGCTGAGAGCATACAACCGGAACCGGTTATTTTTCCCATAATGGGATGACCATTACGAATTACATATACTTTTTTACCATCTGTCACAATATCCATTGGACCTGTTATGACAACAATGGTGCCTAATTTTTCAGAAGTTTTTTTCGCAAACTCCACTACTTCGTTCAGATTATCCTCAGTTATTTTATCTATCTGATTTACATCCACTCCCTTTGTAATTCCACAACCATAATACAAAGTTTTTAGCTCTGATATATTTCCTCGTAGGACAGAGAAATGTATCTCCTCCATAAGGGCATAAGCACTTTGTGTCCTAAGAGCAGAAGCACCAGCTCCCACAGGATCAAGGATGACTGGTATTCCTATCATGTTGGCTCTCTTTCCAGCTAATATCATGGATTTTATGGAATTTTGATTCAATGTTCCAATATTAATTGTTAATCCTTGACACAGTGCAGTGATTTCTTCTACCTCTCCAATATCGTCGGCCATAATTGGCGAGCCACCACAAGCTAACAAAATATTGGCACAGTCATTGGCTGTCACATAATTTGTAATGCAATGTATAAGTGATCCTTCTGATTTAACCTTATCTAATATCTCCTTTAACATAACGTCTCCTTTTCTATAAATTGCATTCATATGCTTCACTTCTCCTGATTAAAACCAGAACCTTATAAGCGTATTGTATTCTGTAAATAAAAAAAAGCGAAAAACACCTTTTGGCATTTTCCGCATGTTTAGCAAATACATACTTCCTACGTTGGCATTACCCAAATCAGGTGTAAGGGTCGAAGCTATTACTTCCTCTCAGCCTGATCACAAGCTCCCCTGTTCATAATTCAATATTAAGTTTAAGGTGTATCACCTTTATCACACAGTAACACTACTCATATCCTTTGTCAAGAAAAATATGGTGATTCATATGTCATTTTCTGATTGATTCGTGATAAAGTTCTTATATATCATTTGTGATTTTGTCCCGCTGTTCATTCTTCTTAGGGTATACTTATCCCTCATAGAAAAATATGAGGTGGTATCATACTTTGCATCACTAAAAAGTCCCTATTTCGTGTGCTAATGAATTAAGAGGTATCTAAGCTTTATTACCAATCTTTCTTTACTAGATACTTAGAAAGCTCCTCTGCAGGATAAGGCTTACTAAAATAATAGCCCTGCATATAACGACAGTTTTGTTCTAATAAATATTCCTTTTGCTCTTTTGTTTCAATTCCTTCTGCGATAACACGTAATCCTAATTTATGTGCCATTGTAATAATAATTTCAACTATCTTCTTTTGTTGAACATCAGGAAAATCACTGAGAAAGGAACGATCTATCTTCAAGGAATCTATGGGGTATTTTGTCAAATATTCCAAGGAAGAATAACCAATTCCAAAATCGTCCATTGAAATGGTAAATCCATACTCATGCAGCTCTTTTAAGGTCTTTAACACCCTTTCTTCATTACTCATGGCAATACTTTCTGTAATTTCCAAGTCAATGTATCTAGGAGATACACCATATTTTTCAACAGTTGAGATTACAGTCTTAGCATAATTTAATTTATCTAGCTGTATATGAGATACGTTAATACCAATACTAAGCTCACCCAATCCATTATTGACCCAATCTATCCATTGCTTACATGCTGTTTCAAGGACCCATTGCCCTAATTCAATAATAAATCCTGTATTTTCTGCTAATGTAATAAACTCTAGGGGTGGAATCATTCCAAGTTCAGGATGTGCCCATCGAATCAGTGCCTCCACACCAATTATATTCTTATGAATGGCTTCAACCTTGGGCTGATAATACAGAACAAATTCATTTCTTTCAATGCCAAACTTTAGATCTGCCTCCATCCGTTTCTTCCGTGTGAGGGCCTCTTTCATACCTTGATCAAAGAATTTATAGGAATCCCCAGGATTTTTCTTCATCTCATACATTGCAATATCTGCATTTCCAATCACTTCCTCCATATTAGTACCGTCATCTGGATACATTGCAATTCCAATACTTGCACCAATTCTTACTGTAAATTGGTCAATCTCCATTGGTTGTTGCATCACTTGTGCTATTCTGCTGGCAATACCTGCAACTTCTTCACGATTCATATATGGTAAAAAGATTAGAAATTCATCTCCACTTTGCCTACATAATATGCCCTTATCCTGAACGATGTCTTTCCCACGCTTACTAATTTCAATTAGAACCAAATCTCCAACTCCATGGCCCATTGTATCATTAATGGATTTAAATTTGTTTAAATCTAAAAATATCGCCCCGTGACTTTCCACTTCCTTGGCTTCTTGTATAATTTCTTCAACCATCTGATAAAATTTAGCTCTATTTGGTAAACCTGTTAACCCATCTTCAAAAGCAATTTTTTCTAACATTTCACGATTTTGTATAATCTCTGTGATATTTTTTATTAAAGTATATACTCCAAAAAGCTTACCTCTCATTAGTATGGGTAAAAATTTCATCTCTACCATATATAGTTCGCCTGTATCGTTAACAAGCTTCGTTTCAAAAATGATTGGTTTATTCCTTAGGGCTTGCTTAAAATGAATCAAAACCTTTTTTCTCTCCTCCTCCACTACAAGCTCTAAAAGGAGGGCATTTTTTTCAAAAACAAAATTAGTCTCTGCTAATTTCTTAGCCCAAGGATTCATAGATACAATACAGCCATCTAAGTCTATCATAAGTACTGCAATATCTAATTCTTTATATAACCCATTGTATTGTTCCTCCTCAACTAACAAGGTTTTGAATCTATCCTCCACATCTCCATGAAACTCTTCATCTAAATTAGCAAATGTATTTACCTGTTTATTCTGATAATAAGCTAGAAAAAGAGAACGGCAAACAATCACAACTAAGGCAGCTATAATCCAAAAATTAATATATTTATTTTGATAAAATACATAAGTATAAATGTATAATAGGAATGCAAAGATGATAGGTGTAAGTTGCTTGCATAAATTCCATATCAAGTGATGTTCTAATGGTTTCCAGTCTTTTCTAGCCATGGCATCTCTATCTAAATTACTTATCATAATGCATTGGATACCACAACATAAAACACTATAAAAGTCTATCAAATCCAGTGCAATGATACTATTACCAAAAAAGCTTGTAATGCACTGTTGAATAAATAAGAGAGGCACCACTACTACTAAAATTCTAATTTCTTTTGAAAGGACATTATCATACTTCTTTATAATCATAAATGCATACGCAAGGTTTAACATATTAATAATCATGTAAAATCCAAAAGAAAGCAATCGAAGAGATGATCCCACAATCTGATCTGTATTCATGATAAAAAATATATATGTGCTTAAGAAAATCAATAACAGTAACATATCCATAAAAAGAAGGATTTTATTTATTTTAATCTTTAACTCCCACAAGAGACTTAAAGTGACTATCAGTTCTAGATAATACCTTATTGTGGTGCTGATATAAAAAGCTGAGCTCTCAAACCTTCTATCAATTCCCCCCATATAAATAAATTCTCCTATGGCTTCTATCTCAATACTACAGATTAACAAAAGCAAAAGTAGGGAAAGCTTCTTTGAGTAATTTCGTATTTTAAATATTTGCAATATAACAACAATTGCAAATATGTTCAATAACAAGACATTTACTTTTGTAATAATCTCACTAGATAAGTTCGCATCTTGAAACCATACTGTAATGAGCAAATACATTCCTAAGTATATTCCTATGCAAACTAACAAAGCTTTCATCATTTGATAATACTTTTTATTATAGTTTCGATTCGCCATCCAAGTTACGTTCCTTTCTAATTAATTCACAAACCTCCTGGGAAGAAACAGGATGACTAAAATAATACCCCTGCATCACATTACATTGTTTCTCTATTAAATACCTCATCTGCTCCTGTGTCTCTACTCCCTCGGCGATAATAGAAAGATCTAATTGATCAGCCATATGAATGATGATATCTAGCATCTTATTTTGCATTGCAGTATCGAATTTGATTTCCTGAATAAAATACTTGTCTATCTTTAAGCCTGTCAAATGATACTTTGATAAGAAAGAGAGCGCCGTATACCCCACACCAAAGTTATCTATTGAGATAGGAAACCCACAATCACTTAATTCCTTTATAATTTCAATGACTACCTTCTCATCGCTTGCTGCAATACTTTCTGAAATTTCTAAAGATAACATATCTGATGTAATATTATATTCCTTTAAAATATTGCATAATCTTTTGGGAAAATTCAAATTCTCCAATTGATGATTGGACACGTTAACAGATACATTTTGTAAAGTCACACCTGTTTTATTCCATTCAGCCAATTGTCTACACACCTCTCTAAATACCCATTCTTGAATCTTTTCGATTTCACCTACTTCTTCTGCAATTGGTATAAAATCCAACGGATACATAAGTCCAAGTTTTGGATGATGCCATCTAATAAGAGCCTCTGCTCCAATAATTTCTTTCCTTAAAATATCAACAACTGGTTGATAATGTAACACAAATTCCTTCTTCTCAACTGCCTCTTTTAATGCTTCTTCCACTTCTTTTCTTCGGACCATTCTGCAATTTTCATCTTTTTTATAAAAATGATAGTTAAATGTAGGATTTTCCTTCACAATATACATGGCCATATCCGCATGATTTACTAACTCATCTGCTGTCATGCCATCCTTTTTGTACTGTGAAATTCCTATACTTACACCTGTTTTAATCATATCCTGGCCTATATGCATAGGCCAGGCCACTTCTTTAATAATAGAAATCACAATTTCTTTCATTTTTTCTTTTGTTGTATCCCAAACAATCCCAACAAATTCATCCCCACTGTTACGGCAAACGATCCCTTTGTTCTGAAGTACCAACACCCCACGATTCGCCACTTCACAGAGTACCTTATCGCCTACCTCATGTCCATACATATCATTAATTGACTTAAATTTATCCACATCAAAAAACATTACAAAATGATTTCTCTCTGAATCTCTACTGTCTTCCAATAATTTGTCTAAAACCTGATAGAATTTAAGACGATTGGGTAAACCTGTTAACTTATCATGATAAGCCAGATAATCAATTTGTAACTTGTTTTTTATAGATTCTGTAATATCTTTCATAAGTACATAAACTAAATTAGGTCCATCACTTACTTGTAGTGGAATTAATTTGATTTCTATTATAATTTCTTTATCCTCTGTATCCTTAATCTTAAGTCCCCATTCACTTTTCTGTAATTGAAGTGCCTTCTCAAATTTCTCTTCAAATTCTACAAGTTGCTCAAGATCCATTCGTGCTAGCAATGTAAATATATCCCTAGATAAAAACCAATCTTCAAAGGCTTGATTATAGGAAATCGTTTTTATATCTTTGTCTAATAAAAGTATAGCTTCATCCATTTGCCCAAATAATGCCATACTTTGTTGTTCACGAATGAGTAATTCATTGGTTTTTACCTCAAGTTCCTGATCATAATTGGTTCGTAATCTATAGTAACGAAGTAAATAATCCTTCGTTTCAAAAGACAATAAAAATTGTCGTATCACCACCATTAAAAAGCATGCTGTTACAAGTAAGTAATCCATACTTTCCTTATGTTCAATGAACGCAGAATAGATTAATAAAAATAATAAAACAAACACCCCATATCCTTGTCTTATAATACTTCCAAGTAAGGAATAATTCAGTTTAGTATTTTTTGCTACTCGAAACAACTCTCCTTCTAAGGTTGCTAGCGCAAGAGAAAAAAAACTAATTCCATACAATATTTCACCTAAATAGCTGACTGTATGAATAACTTCAAATCGAATACCAAGCATTGTTAATCCATAAAGAAATAAAAGAGAACTTTCACTGATTAATACTAGAAAAATAGTTGAACCATGTAAAAATCCTTCTTTTTTCATCCCTATAACAATTAGCAGGATCAAGGAAGTAAAAAGTAGGTTAAAACTACTCGCCATAAAATATCTAAATTCTGGCATAGAATGGTTCATAATATTTAAGAAAGTTGTGGCAAACACACCCACTTGAAATGACATAGCTATATAAAAAAGTCTTTTTACCTTTGTTTTATTATGGAGTCTCTCAAAGTATAATAAAAAAGCAAAGATCTTAATAAATTTACCAATCCAGAAGAATGTACCAAAATATCTCTCTATTTCTCCAGAATGATTTCCCACTGTACTATGAAAAAACACTTCAGCAAGAAAGAAGATTATGGTCGATAGCAACATGAACACAATACTTACAATAAATTCTCTGGATTTTTGAAATACCTTAACAATAATATACATATAGACCCCAACGGAGAGAATCAGCGTGAATCTAGTAAAATACTCCAATACTATAATTGGATTACCTCCAAATACATAGGTTGTAAAAAGGACTACTCCTAGAATGAATAAAAAGAACCCTAATGTACTTGTTTGCTTTGATATATATTTATTCAATGTAAAACCCCTCTTTTCTTTAGTTGAAATGATTCTCATCAACCAAAAAACTACCAAATACACCTCATTTTGGTAGCTGTTTCAATTTAAATCATAATTGAGACTTTATAACTGGACTTTTTTACATTATACTTTATTTTCTCTTATTTTACAACATTATTCGCTATTTCCCAGCATTTTAATATTTAATTACCCTTGGTTAAACCCGATGAAAGTATAAGAGATTTACGAATTAGAATAAAATATTATTTTTGAGCTAAAGGTTTGTGCTGCATTCTTTAGCTCTATGGTTTTCGCTTTTCTATCTAATAGATATAAATCAACCATTTCCCAAAGTGCAAATGTACCAGCTATATTAATGGTATCTGTAAATAATTGCTCCATATCTGTGGCTGATAAATAATAGGAAAAGGTCAACAAAAGAGAACCAATCAGAAACAGGGCCCATATAATCATCAGATTTATTTTTAAGTCATAACACTTATCTTCATATATCAAACCATAATGATTCTTTATCATATCTGTTACTTTTTCTTTTGTCTCATCACTTAACCCATTTTTTACAATAAAACATAAAACTATATCAAATTTAAGCGGTATATGATATATGAGCTGATCCATATAATCTGCTAGACCTTGGTCTAACACAGCAAAAACAGAACCCGAATATTCTGATGCCATCTCCTCCACGTTATCTATATAAACTCTTACTATTGCTTCATTATTCTCATTTATGAAATAAGATTTTAAATAATCTTGCTTATCAAATGTGATATTCTTATTTCTTTTTCTAGCCCTTCTAAACATTTGTATCATATACTATATTCCTTTTCATTTCATTAAACTTACAAGAGAGTATCCCCATTCATTTCTATAAATATCCATAATGACGTTACTGTCGTGTCACTGGATTTTTACTGTATTATAACGTACACTTTTATGATTATTAGATATTCTGATTCTAGTGAGTGTTTAACATAAAATAATCCACGCAAAAGTGCTTATATTCACTAAGGTCAAGATGAAATAGCAATAGAATATATTGACAGTTTCTATGTTTTATAGTTAAATTTATACATAGAATAAATTTCATAATGGAAAATTTTGAACAAAAGAGAGGCCTGTGTTGATATGACAAATATTGAAGTCAAAACTCGTAGTATTATAGATAATCTGAATAATTCAGAGAAGAAGGTTGCTAATTATCTATTAATGAATATGGAAAACATCTTTTCTAAGCCGGTTTCTAAACTTGCACAAGAGTCTGGTGTCAGTCAGGTGACTTGGGTGCGTTTTTGTAAGGCCCTTGGATTTGAAGGACTAAAAGACTTAAAGAAAAGCCTATTTCAAGAACTCAATAGTTCTTTCTCTACGGGAAATGGCGATGCTATGATATTCTCTGATATTAAACAACATCACACCATCGAGCAAATCTGTACTATTACAAAAAATATAACCATACAGTCAATTGAAGATACGATGAAAATGATTGATCACCAAGAACTAACACAAATAATAAAATTAATTGAAGAAGCAAGGCAAATAAGGTTATTTGGTTTAGGAGCCTCAGGTATTGTTGCTGATGATTTATATCGAAAGCTTCTTCGAATTAATAAACCAGCCTCCTTTAGTTATGATGCGCTTACTCAATTAACCTATGGTGCTAACTTATCCTCTAAAGATATTGCCATTATATTTTCCTATTCAGGAACAACCAATGAAATGCTTGAAGTTTTATCACTTGCCAAAGCTGTTAAATGCCCTACCCTTGCCATTACCAAGTTTGACAAAACCCCACTTGTAGCAGGCGCTGATCACGCAATCTACATATCAACACGTGAGGTTGACCAAAGAAGTGGTGCCATGAGTAGTCGAATGGCCCAACTAACTATCGTTGATATGCTATTTACCATACTATCTAATAGAAACTATAGTGAAATAGGGGCCTATTTGGAGAGAAGTTATGAGGCATGTAGCACCCACAAACATAAATAAAATGATATAGATTAAATGAACTACAGATTACATTGAACTTATTAATTAAAACAGCGTTGGTCAATTCTTCTTAACCAACGCTGTTCTTATTATGTTTTTCTTATTATACTGTCTTTTAATATACTGTTTTTATTATTGTAACTTAAAGAGCGGTATTTCATACAGTTTATTTAGATGCCTTCACATGGATTGTTTTCTTACACAAAACTTTACCATTACTCAGTTTAATATAAACTATCTCTGTTCCTACAGATTTAGCTGTCACAATCGCAGATGTTTTACCTTGGTTTTTACCAACTACTGATACAGATTTCTTGTTGGTTTTCCAAATGATATCCTCAAGCTTATAACCATATACTTTTATTGCAAATGTTGCTTTTTTCCCAACATTTAAATTATCTACAGTTTTAACAAATTTAGCATATGCTTTTTTTACGGTTACTTCTGTTTTGAATGCAAGCTTTTTACCATCTATTGCAACCTGTGTTGTAATAACAGTTTTGCCTGATTTTAATGCAGTAATTGTACCGTATTTTGATACTTTAGCTATTTTGTCATCTTTAGATCCATAAGTAACCTTTAAGTCAATTAAATCCTTATCGATGGCTTCTTGAATGCTATCTGGTAATTTTACTACAAACTTCTTTGTCTTACCTGTTGTACCACCAATGTATAGATTTGTTTTTGACGTTTTATCACTGGTTGCTTTGTTAACTGTTATTTGATTCATAGTGATGTCATCAACTATTAACTCAGAATCAAATACAACAACATAGTTAGATGCATGATTAAAGGTAAATGTAACATTACCATTTTCATCTACTCTACTAGAAGATTGAAGGGTTAACGTATTTGATTTTGGATTATGATAATAAATACCTGCTATTAGACCATTTTTAATAAGTTCATCAATATCAGTATTTTTATCTGTAATCATATTATTTAACATCTGACTATAATCAATGGTTAATTCAGCAGCAAATCCAAATTCACCTTCATGAACTAATGACAATTGATTGGTGTAATTATCTTCGGATTCAGACAATAACTTGTTAACTGTACTATTAGGTACTTTGCTTGTATTTAGATTAACGTCAAGGTCAATATTGTTTAATTCTTTTTCTTCAATATCCTGTCCATTAATCTTCCAACTAAAACCATCTCCAATTGCTAACGTTAATAAAACATTATGTTCGCGAATTGCTTCAAGCACATCCTTTGAAACTGTCGTAACATCTTTCATCTCTAATACTATAGAAATAGGCTTTGCATTCTCTGTATTACCTGTTTCTTTTTCAATATCAGCAATGGTTTTCTGGATATCTGATATACTATCTGACCAATCAACCAAACCATCATTTCCCTTTGATATAGTCAAAGATAAATCTGGATCGTTTGTTGATGGAGTAGGTGTTGGTTCTACTGTTGGTGCTACTGTTGGTTCTACTGTTGGTTCTACCGTTGGTTCTACTGTTGGTTCTACTGTTGGTTCTACTGTTGGTTCTACCGTTGGTTCTACTGTTGGTTCTACTGTTGGTTCTACCGTTGGTTCTACTGTTGGTTCTACCGTTGGTTCTACTGTTGGTTCTACTGTTGGCTCTACTGTTGGCTCTACTGTTGGTGTTGCTGTCGGTGCCACTGTTGGTTCTACTGTTGGTGTCGGGTCAACACCTGAATCTTCCGTTGATACTTGACGAACTACTATTGCAGCTAGTCTGCTTAGATTATTTGGGAAGTAGATTGTTATTTGACCGTCATCAACAATTATTTCACTCGTGTCTCCAATTGTATAGGTTGCCTTACTATTTGAAATACTGTATTCTTTTCCTTCAATAGATATTTTAAGTGTACTATTTCCAATTCCGCAACTTGAAACGTATTCTACGATATATGTACCATTTGGAACATCAACTAAAAATGTCTTCTCAGATGGTAATGCAAAATCAGTATACACATCATTTGGAAGAATACCCTCTAATATAAAGCCTTCTGATCTTCCCTCAACAATTGCACTGCCGTTGTCAAAACCGTATCCAATATCACTAGAATAAGTAATTCCTAATTGGTCAAAGGTCTTAGTACCACCTTTGGAATTTACAGTAATTCCAGTCCAGCCATTGGCCACAGCACCTGCACTGATACCAAAGTCAAATTTAAAGATTGCTTTATAATCTACATTAATTTTGACTGTAGCTGTTCCAGCATAATCATTCACAGATCCATTAACCATAAACTTACCTTTTAAAGTGAGTAAGTCTTCTGTATCAGTGGTATCCCAAGTAACAATAACTTCTTCTTGTTTACCCGATTGATAATTTGCGGTAACTGTTGCAGGAAGTGATGCTTTTAATTCAGCTAAGCTACTTCCAATTGCTACATCAACTGTTGGTACTTCATCAATACTTATAATGTAGTCTTCTTTAACTTCTAGATTAATTTTAACTGTTTGCACTCCAAACTTATCATCGCTTGCTGTTAATGAAGCAGTCGTACCAATTACTTCATATGTCCCTTTTTGAGTGACATCTACAGTAGTTGTATCCCATGTAACTGAAACTTCCTCTGAGGTTCCGTTTGTATAATGGAATAACACCATTGTTGGTAAATTTAGTGTAGCTGCATTTTCTACTGCATAGGTTGTATAATAAGGCTCTTGTGTACCTGTAATTGTATATCCTTCAAATTCATAGGATTTAATTTGATTCGCCTTTACTGTTATTGTTTTTTCTATTGGTGTACCATATCCTGTAACATTAGCTATAACTGTGTACACTCCAGGTGTAGTTATGTCAAATTTAGTCACATCCCAACTTACTTTTGCAGTTGTTTTATTATTACTTGCATCAACTACAGAAACATAAGCTGGGAATAAATCAGCTACTGTTCCTTCATTAGGAATAGGTGTATCTTCAACAATATCTTCTAAATCAAAATCCTCTACTGAAGCAATATCAACTAATGTTTCAACATCAATTGCATTAGATAAAAAGGATGTTTTACCATCTACTATTGCTGCAACTTTATAGGAATAAGTAGCATCTGCTGCCACTGTTGTATCAGTATAGCTGTAATATAATATTTCGGTTGGTTCTTC
>JBKEAO010000074.1:0-40180 GCA_047972335.1 Anaerocolumna sp.
CAGAAAGATGTCAAATTCTTAAAAAAATCTTAAGGACTTCATGTTTTTTAGGTGATAAAATGGAAATTGAACATTAGGGGTTGTTTTTATATTATGGGATGGTCTATAATAATTTATAATGTTTATATCTTGAAGGACTGGAGAACTTATTAGTTTAAAGTTTAATCTGAACAAGTAACGTAGTGGATTGGGATTATCCACTTTGACTTTTGGAGGAATAAGTGATGCAATATATTTTAATCGCTGATGACAACCAGGATATTACGGATGTCTTATCAGCGTATGCCAAGAAAGAAGGATACGAACCAATTGTTGCAAATGATGGAGAGGAAGCCTTCCATATGTTTGAGAATTATAACCCAGCAGCTGTACTCTTAGATGTTATGATGCCAAAGGAAGATGGATATGAAGTGTGCAGAAAAATCAGAGCAAAATCTAATGTGCCAGTTATTTTAATTACAGCCAGGGGAGAGGATTTTGAGAGAATTATGGGCCTTGACATCGGAGCTGATGACTATATTGTAAAACCCTTTAGTCCGGGTGAAGTAATGGCAAGGATACGGGCAATTCTTAGACGATTAGTAAGACCAGAAAAGGATGTAACCACTGGTAATGTGATTCAGATATGCAATATGCATATTAACTTGGATGAATATACTTTACTCATTGATGGAATGAGAATGTCCCTTACAAAAAAAGAAATTGAAACCATGTGGACATTAGCGAAGAACCCTAATAAAGTGTTTACCAGGGATAATCTACTAGATAGTTTGTGGGGGTTTGATTATTTTGGAGATAGTCGTACAGTAGATTCACATATAAAAAGACTAAGAGCAAAGCTGGATGTAATTCCTCATCCTGATTGGAACATAAAAACCATATGGGGCGTAGGTTATAAATTTGAAATTGCAGAAGTCTAAGTATTTAACCTTTCAAAAAAATTGTAGGAAGGTATGAAAAGTAATGGAGAAAAAGAAGAAGGCCAAACCATGGAATCGGCTTTTTTTTAAAGTGTACTTAAATTATGCCCTAGCATTAACAATATTGGGAGTACTAATTGGTATTATATTTCTTAAGCTAAATGAAGGTATGATTTCGGATAGTTATCGAGATACTATGACAGTACAAGCCACTAAAATATCAAATATTATTATATCTGCTATAACCAAAGATGATTATGGCAGTTATACTGAAAACATAAAGATGTTAGAGGTTTTTAAGGAAACCATGCCTGATATCTATACCATATCCAATCCTAATGCAAAAAATCCTATGAAAGAAGAGTATGAAAATTTCTTTTGGGATTTAACATTACCAGAAGATTTTGTCGAGGTGGTGAATAATGCATTTGTGGGTAGAGAGGATTATAGAATTGGCTATTATGAAGCCTTTGGAGGAACAAAGGCCATATTGGGGTTACCTATTGCTGTGGATGGTGAGGCAATTGGTGCTATAGTTGTAGTGGCACAAATCAAAGAGCAGGAAGTTATTATACAAAATAGTATGAACGTAATTTTAATCAGCGTAGGAGTTTCCTTATTTATTTCCTCTATATTAGCAATTGTATTTGCCAAAAGTATTTCAACACCAATAGCTTCTATGGGAAATACAGCCTTAAAGCTTGCAGAAGGTAAGTATGGAAGTAAAACCCAGATACACAGAAGAGATGAGATTGGAGATTTGGCTACAACGATTGATATCTTAGCTGATAAATTAGAAGAAAATGAAATAGAGCGTTTAGGTAGAGAGCAGGGAAGGATAGATTTCTTTGCTAATGTATCCCATGAGCTTAGAACACCAATAACAGTAATAAGGGCTTATATGGAATCCCTAGTAGATGGAGTGATAACAGGAGAAGAAAAAACCAACCAATACTATGCAAAGGTTTTAGCTGAATGTAGAGGAATGGAACGTTTGGTAGGAGATTTGCTCACATTATCTAAAATGCAAAATCCTGACTTTTCCGTTGAAAAGGAACCTGTGGATGTATTGCAGATTATGGAGGACCTACTCCGAAGTTTTCATGCCCTTAGTGATGAAAAAAATATAACGTTAGAAATAGTAAAAAGTCATGCTTATTACATGATGATGGGGGATTATGATCGACTGAAGCAGATGTTTCTTGTTATATTAGATAATGCAATAAAATTTTCAAATGAAAATTCATGTGTACACATAATTTTATCGAAATCGGACAAACTAACTATATCAATTAAAGATGAAGGCATTGGAATTGCTCCTAATGAACTTTCTAATATATTTGATAAATTTTATAAATCAAAACTAAAACAAAACGCCCAAGGTTCAGGGTTAGGATTAGCCATAGCAAAACAAATTGCTTTAAAACATGATGGTGAAATAAAGGTGTATAGTGAACGGGGCAAGGGGACAGAATTTGTATTTATGTTTCAATGTTTGGAGAATTATGTAGAAGAATTAAATATATAGTATGATTAAGATATAAAAAACTTGAAATTTATAATCCTGTGGGGTATAATTAGTTCATAAGAACTTCCTGGAATGTGCGACACTCCTGTTATTTTGAACCTACATCATATAATATGGGATTCTTAATCTATAAGATTATGTCAAGCCACCGTTTGCAGTGGAAGACAGAGGCTTATTTGCGGAAACCCACCTAGCATAAGCTAGGAGTCAAAATACAGGAAACGGCTTTTTGGGTATATTAAACTAAAGATAAAGGGCAGCAGTAGCTGCCTTTTTTTTAGATAAGGAGAATAAGAATGAATGATTTACTAAATCATGGAATCATTGAAGTCGCTACATTAACTCCGACCTCAATTCGAATCGGTAATCCAGCCTACAATGTGGATCGAATGTTAGAACTTGTCAATGAGATAAACATAAAAAATA
The DNA here is from genome assembly GCA_047972335.1 of Anaerocolumna sp. GTDB lineage: Bacteria > Bacillota > Clostridia > Lachnospirales > Lachnospiraceae > Anaerocolumna. The sequence continues at coordinate 2,875 of JBKEAO010000074.1, forward strand.
GCATAGGAGAAAGACAGACAAGAATTGCCTTGTTTCCAGAGCTTTGTATAACTGGCTATACTTGTGGAGATTTGTTTAATCATTCTACCTTAATAAATAGTGCAATGAAGGAATTGCTTCGATTTGTGGAGCAATCTAATCATGAGTATAATCCAATTATGTTTGTGGGAATACCTATAAGAAAAGACAATCAATTATTTAATTGTGCAGTAGCAATTCATAAGGGTAAGATTCTTGGCATTATCCCCAAAACATATATACCAAACTATAGTGTTTACTACGAATTAAGAAATTTTAAACCTTCTTATGATAGAATAAGTGATGAAATTACCATTGATGGTATCACATATCCTTTTACGCCTGAGATACTGATTGAAGATCAAGTATCAGGTGGAATCATTGGTGTGGATATCTGCGAAGATCTTTGGGTTCCTATTCCACCTTCTACCTATCATTGTTTGTATGGTGCTAATATTATTGTAAATCTTTCTGCAAGCAATGAAACCATTGGAAAATCTGAATACCGAAGAGATTTGATTAAGATGCATTCAGCAAAATGTATGTGTGGCTATGTGTATGCATCTGCTACAGCGGATGAGTCTACGACCGACAATGCATTTTCAGGGCATTGTCTCATTGCTGAGAATGGATATATTAACGCTGAATCCGTATTCTTTAATAATGCAGAGATAACTTATGGTGAGATCGATATAGAAAAATGTATCAATGATAGGACTATGAATAGTTCCTATATGATTATACAGGATAAGAAAGCTTATCAATTCGTTAGTACAAAAACATTTCAACCAAACACCTATCAATTTAAATCCAATAAAGAAATATCTGTTTTACCATTTGTTCCAGATAATATTGACAGCCGCTGTCAAGAGATTATGAATATTCAAATCACTGGATTAGCTCAAAGACTTAAGAAAATACATTGTAACAAAGCAGTCATTGGTATATCAGGAGGTTTAGATTCCACACTGGCTTTAATGGTAACAGTAGAGGCATTTAAACTAAATAAACTTGATATGAAAGGTATAATTGGAATTACAATGCCTGGGTTTGGTACTACTTCCAGAACCTTAGAAAATTCAAAGAAGCTAATGGAAGCATTGAATGTCACATTATTAGAAATCCCAATTAGGGATGCTTGTATTCAACATTATCAGGATATTGGGCATGATATCAATGTTCACAATATAACCTATGAGAATGGACAAGCAAGAGAGCGAACACAAATTCTTATGGATATGGCTAATAAATATGGTGGTATTGTAGTAGGAACAGGGGATTTGTCTGAGTTGGCTCTTGGATGGTGCACTTATAATGGAGACCAAATGAGTATGTATGGAGTAAACTCTTCAATTCCTAAGACATTGGTAAGAAGTATTGTTAAATCCTATGCTAAAAAACAGAATGCTGATATTAAAGATACACTATTTGATATTTGTGATACCCCCATAAGTCCTGAGTTATTACCTCCAAATCCAGATGGAACGATTGCTCAAAAAACAGAGGAAGCTATTGGTTCATATGCGGTACATGATTTTATTCTATATTACATGTTAAGATATGGATTCGGTCCTAAGAAGATATATGATTTATATGTCAATTCCTTGGAGTTGCAAGCAACTAAAAAGGGAGAAGGTCTGGAAGGTATTGATATACAGAATATTTTAAAAGATATGAGAACGTTTTATAAACGCTTTTTTACACAGCAATTTAAACGTTCCTGTATGCCAGATGGAATAAAGGTTGGTTCAGTTTCGTTATCCCCAAGAGGCGATTGGAGAATGCCAAGTGATGCTTCTGCAGATATTTGGTTGAAAGAGCTTGAAATGGTTGAAGATTAAATAAAATGATTATATACAAAGTTCCTACGGTTGTAACAGGAGCAGAAATCAGAACATACTATGAGTGTTTTTTGAGATTGTAAATAACCATTTTAATTATTAAAAGATAATCTACTTAAAAAGTATCGCTTATAAATAATGTAATGAAGATAAAAGATAACCTCTCATCAAAAAAATATGAAATACACCCCAAACATTAGGCCTAATAATCTAATTTCAAGAGGTGTATTTTTTTAAGCTTAAAACATGAAGTAACAAAAGTGGCGGATTAGAATACTTATTGTCTATTACTAAAAAAGGAAAGTATAGTTTGACATATAATAAAAAAGGAATAAAATATATTAAAAAGGAATAAAATAGAAGTTTGTTTGGAGGACTATTAATGGAGATTTGTATTCACAAAGTATGTTTTAATAAAGAGATAATTTTAAATAATATTAATATTACTATAAATGAAGGAGATTTAATACATATCATTGGTAAAAATGGTGCGGGTAAATCGACATTTTTTAAAGTTTTATTAGGAGAATTATCTTATAGTGGATATATTAACATAAATTCAACTGATATAGCAGTTGTAGCAGATTATGCTAGTATTCCAAAAGAAATGTACGTTAGAGATATTATTAATTTCTTAAAAAAATATCATAAGAATTATGATAAAAATATGGTTAAAAAACTTTCTGAAATTACATTAATAAATGATATTACTAATCGGAAAGTAAACAAACTTAGTAGTGGAGAAAAAAGAAAGTTGGAGATTTATTCAACTTTATTTAGTGGTAAAAGAGTTGTTATTTTTGATGAAGTTACCAATGCTTTAGATGATACAGCTAAACGTAATATAATCAAACTTATTGTTGAATTAAGGAAAGAATTTCAAGACATTATAATTTTCTATACATCTCATGATATAAGAGAAACAATAGAATTAGGTGGTAGATATTTTTTTGTAAATAAAGAAAAAAAATTATTCTATGAGAAAGTAATATTTAACGAAGAAGAGTTGCTTAAAGAATACGCATATTTATAAACCGGGAGGAAATATGTTTGATTTTGAATTTAAAAGATTGATAAGGAATAAAGATATTTTTGTTATAATAATTTCAATGATGCTTCTTGTTGTTACTAATTTGGTTTTGGAAAATGTTTATTATGGAGAACAGATAAATAGTAATATACGCTTGTATAATCTTTATAATACTTTTTCACAGTTTATATTCTTGGTTTTTGCACCTATTTTTGGTGGAATTATATCAAAAGATATAGAAAATAACAGTATATATTTTTATTTAAATAATAATGTGAATATGAAGAAATATTGTATATCAAAATTAATTTCATATCAATTGGTCATTTTTATAGTATTTTCCATGCAGTTTGCAATCTATGCATTAGTTTTTAATATAGATTTTTATAAAGCAATTGCTATTTTTATAATTTTATTATTAGATTTTTATTATCTTTTAAGTATTGCTTTTTTATTATCTTGTATTATGAAAAAACATTCAAAAACTTCAATTATGATAATTTTCACTTGGTTTGTTTTATCTTTAGTAAACATTATTCCTTTTCCTTTAATAAGAGGTAAGATTTTCTTGATAGACAATAATAGCTATACGAGTTATATTATTAGCAATTATTTGGGTTTGTTTGAAAAATCTATTAATTTTAAAGAACCTTTAAATATTGGCAACAATAACCTATTTGTTTTGTTCTTAGTAAACATGATTTGGATAATAATTTTTAATTTAATTTCGTATATGTTGTTATTAAAAAAATACAATAGAGTAATCAAGAGGAGAAATAATGTTATTAAATACAATTAATTTAAAAAAGTATTATAATAGTGACAACAATGTCATAAAAGCAGTTGATACTATAAATTTATCTTTAGAACATAACGAATTTATATCTATTATAGGTAAATCTGGTAGTGGTAAAACTACTCTTCTTAATTTACTAGCAGGGTTAGAAATCCCGACAGAAGGAAGCGTTTTTATCAATGGAATTAACCTTTATAAATTAAAAAAGGATGATTTAACTGAGTTTAGAAGAAAGAATTTAGGTTTTATTTTTCAAAGTTTTAATTTAATTTCAATGCTTACTGTTATTGAAAATATTATATTACCACTTTCGCTTGATAATAAAAAGCCAGATGAATCCTATTTAAAAGAGATTATTAGATTATTAGAAATTGAGGAAAAGTTAAATGAATTTCCAAGCAAACTTTCAGGCGGACAGCAGCAAAGAGTAGCAATCGCTAGAGCATTGGTTACAAAACCAGCGATATTGTTTGCAGATGAACCAACAGGAAATCTAGATAAGAAGACGGGCGAGGAAGTACTATTTTTATTAAAAAGCGTTGGTAAACAACTAAATCAAACAATCGTTTTGGTAACACATGATTTAAGCATAGCTGGGGAGGCCGACCGAATGATTACGTTAGAAGATGGTAAAATAATAGAGGATAAAAAAGTATGATTGACTATAAAAATCCCAAAAAAGTTTTAATAAATCTCACAAAAAGATATTTAAAACAAAATAAATTGCTAAATTATTTTGCCATTTTAGCTATCATTCTTACGTGTATTTTATTTACTTGTTTATTTAATGTATTTATGACAATAAATTCTTCAATCAAAGAGCAAGCGATTGAAGAGTCTGGTACCAGATATAGTGGAAGTTTCGATTATTTAACATTTGATGAAATAGAAACATTAAATCAAAGTAAGTATATTAAAAAAAGTGATTATATCAACAATTTGGGAAATGTAGAAAATATAGAATTAAATAAAAATTTTTCTACTACAATTTTTTATTTTTCACCTGAATGTTTTGAAGAATACCGATCTATAAAAATCAACAATATGGTTGGAAAATATCCGGAGAAAAATAATGAGGTTATGCTAAGTACTACGGTTTTAAAACAATTAGGTATTGCATCAAAAATTGGAGAAGATATAGAACTTAACATTTCTTTTCAGGACCATTTATTTAAAGAAAAATTTGTTTTATCTGGTTATTATGAATATAACAAATTCGAAGATTTGCAGTATGTATTTTTATCGGATAATTTTAAAAATACTACAAATATATACAACGGTCAGTCCATATTCTTTTTGTTAGTTGATTTGAAAAATAATTTAAACCTAGCAGAAAAATTTGAAGATATAATAAATGAAAGCGGATATAATAAGAATGAAAATGAAAGGATAACATATTCAATCAATCCAGCTTATAGTAAATTTTTGTTTATGGATATCGGAACATTAAGTATCATCTTTTTGTTTGTTATTTTCATAATATTGTCAGGTTACTTAATTATCTATAATATTTTTAACATATCCATTCTTAACCAAGTTAAATTTTATGGGTTACTAAATACGGTTGGTTTTACATCGAAGCAAATAAAAGCATTTATATTGAAACAAGGATTATATCTTACAGGAATTGCATTACCGATTGGAATGCTTTTGGGGTATTTGATAGGGAATATTTTATTATCTTATGTTATGAAAATAACAGAAATAAATTTACAAATAAACCCTAATATTTATATATTTATTTTTTCAGGTTTATTTACTGCAATAACTGTGTATCTTAGTTTAATTTCCCCTGCTAAGCATGCAAATAAACTGTCTTCTATAGATGCAGTTAAAGTCAATGGAACTTCAATAAGTAGAAGAGGTAATATAAATAAGAAACTTACAATTGTTCATTTAGCTAAACTTAATATATTAAAAAACAGAAAACAATTTGGGATTCTTATCCTTTCATTATCACTCATGCCCATTTTGCTTAATTTAGTTATAACTTTTGTGAGTAGCTTTGATTATGATAGATATATGAGTCGTTTTGTTACTTCTGATTTTGTAGTAGCGCACTATAATTATTTTAATTCAAAATATGATAGTAATAGTGTAGTAGATGATAAACTTATAAATTATATAGACAACATGGATATAGTAGAGTCTGGCGCAATTTATTGCGACAAGGTATATGGAAGATCATATGAAGGAAATAGTTTTGAACGTGTTAGAGAAGATGTATTCTCTACAAAATATAATAATACGGAATATGATATAGAGATGTATGGGTATGATGAATTTCCTCTTTCAAAATTTGAAGTGATCAATGGAAAACTTGATAATGATTTATTAAAAACAGGTAATTATATTATAGAAATAATTGAAGTAGATGATTATAACCAACCTGATTTTAATACAATGAGATTCAAAGTTGGAGATCGCATTGATTTATACTATAATAACGAGTATGTAAAAACAGTAACTGTACTTGCTCAAGTAAAGAAAATCCAAGCGTATGCTGAATTGGTGGGTACATTGGATTTTATTGCAGAATTAGCATTGCCAAGTGAAGAATATTTAAAACTAGCGCCGATTCCCCATAAAATGAGTTATGTTTTTAATGTCCCACAAACTGAGCTTAATAAAATTGATATAAAACTTACAGAATATATAAGTAATGTAAATGAATCGATGAAATTTAAATCAAAGTTAGATTATAAAAAACAATATCATGAAGCAAAAAATTCTTTTTTAATACCAGGTATATTTGGTGCAATATTAGTTGGTTTTATTGGAATCTTTAACTTTATTAATGTTATTATTACTAGCATAATAAGTAGAAAGGAAGAATTCATCGTATTAAATAAAATAGGAATGACAGGAAATCAGCTTAAGAATATGCTTCTAGTTGAAGAAATTCTTTATACTTTTTTTAGCTCAATAACATTTGTTATTTTAAGTTGTATTGTGAATTTAAGTGCTTTAAAATACATAATAGATCATTTGTGGTTAACAAAATATCATTTTAACTTTATATCTTTATTTGCATGTATTCCTATTTATTTAATAATATCATTGGTTATTCCTTTAATTGTAAAGAAAATAAGTATTAATAAGATATAGTGTTTACACCTTAATTTGTTATATATCTTTAAACTAATAATAATGATAGTATATATGAGCTTTTTCGGCAAATATTTTGCCTGGAGAGAAAATGGTGATTATGAACAAAAATAAAAAAAGTATTTGGATGTTTTGATACTATTAAACAACAAATCGATTTTATTGTAATTTTGGTTTAAACCAATATTATTTATGTTAAAATTTCTCGCAAATATTTCAGGCTGATAATAATGATATTAGTATTAAATATTAACACTTGTTGATAACTTGTATTTATAATAAACCTGATTTAGACATTCGATAAATTTCCTAACGGGTTCATATTTGATTTTTGAGGTGCAAAAAATGAATTCACACTGATTTTCGCAACAAATTTCACATATAAATTTGCAATACTATTTGCGATAATTTTCACAGCAAAAAACACTATGAGTTAATTTATGTGCCCATAGTGTTTTTTGTTTATTATTTATTATTTTTCAAATATGGTACTTTGATTTATGCTACTAACTTTCACTGTTTTATTATATCCACATGAAATCCAAAATTTATCTGCATCATCTGAAGTTAAGTATATATGTTCAACCTCATTACTGAAAAGTATATTTTCAGCATGTGCAACTAATTTTGCTCCAAAACCTCTTCTTCTTATACAACAATTAGTATAAATCTCTCTAATAAATCCCCATCCATCTCGTTCACACCAATCACTATCAGGCTTATCGATTTGATAACAGATAAAGCCAACTGATTTTTCATCGACTCGAAGTATATCTAAAGAGATAATACCAGAAATCATACTATCAGTTATATCAACACATACTGACTTTACCTCATTATCTGATATTTCCAGCTTTAAGTCACTTCTAAAGTAAGTACAAAACATTTCTTTAAAATCACACATATCATTACTGCAAAATGGTCGAATTTCATAATTCTCTGATATCATAACTTACCTCCAAAAAAATATTAGGAGGGTTTATTGTGCGTGAACCCTCCATACACGCCTAAGAATTAAATTATTATTTGACATAAAACATCACCCTTTCTGTATGAGATTTAAAATACGTTTTGCGTAAATAATGAAAAGTGTCTTTGTATTAAAATCAATGTTACGGCAAAGAATTTACCATAATTATACATCTTTTGGAGAGGAATGCCTATTGTTTTTTATATAAACAGATAATCTTTAGAAAGACAGTTCTGGTGATACGATTTTATCATAAATTTGACTTTCTTTAATCTTTACATAAATTATAAATTCACAATAGTAATCACATAAAGAATCACATCGAGAATAAATTTATTCGCAGTGTGAATTTTCTTGTATTATAGGAAATTCCTCCGCAAGGAGTATTACAAGAAGAAAATAGCCCGCTAGAAGCGGGCATGAAAACAGACAGTGACTAGAAAAGGTCAATATAAAAGCCTTCTTCAAATTCACCATCATCAAGGTCATCATCCTCTGATAGAAAGTAATGCATATCAAGTAACTCAGAATCGCTCATATTCTTTACTAGCCTTGCAGTCATACCTTCCGGAGAATTTTGAATATATTTTTGTCTGAGTTCCTCTATCTGTTGTTTATCCATAGTGAGCCTCCCATCTTTCTGATTAATATCAGTATCTAACAGATGTGGAGCAAAATCAAGTAACAGTTTTACCGCTAGAGCGACAATGGTGCTGAGCATTCACCTTTGCCCTTTCATAAAGTTCAGATAGAGATACTCGTTCATGGTTAAAGTAGAGTTCTAGAAACTCCATTTGATGTTTGCATTTAGGGCAGCATAAAGGATCATAACCAAAGGAAAGAAGGATGTTATTTCTCCAGTTCTTGAAGTCGAGAAAAATTTTTTGTTTAGATTTAGAAACAGCTTTTGAAAGCTTTCGGTCGTATTCACGGTGCCGAGCATAGAGCCCATAGTAACGGGTCATCTTAAAATGCTTTTCGGGGATATGCTGAATTAGGAGTTTGATAAAATCTAAAACAGGAATGGTCTTTTCAACGTAGGAATTATCTTCATGTTTGTTGTAATGAAAAGTAACATATTCACCATCGTAAGAATCAATACGAGAGGTAGCAATGACTGGGCGACCAAGGTAACGGCTGATATATTTAACTACGGTATCAGGATCACAAAGATTAGGTTTGGCATACACATAGAAACCATTTTTATCTTTCTTGTAAATGTAGGATTTTGTTTTCTTGAAGGAGGATCCAATCTTTTTCTCCATTTCATTAAGAAGAGCGGTTTGGAAAGCCTTTCTGAGATAAGTGTAGTTGAAATGTTTCACAACGCGCCAAAATCCATCGTCAGAGAAACCGCCCACGGTTAGAAGACAGTGGATGTGAGGATTCCACTCCAAGGGGCGACCAAACGTATGAAGGACACAGACAAAGCCGGGAACAAAGTTTTTAGATTTATTCATCTTGTGGAACATGGTAAGAATAACACTACGGGCAGCATCAAAAAGGCAGTTTAGGAGGTTACGGTCTTCAAGAAAAAAGGGACGTAACTCCTCATCAATTGTAAAGACACAGTGACGATGTGTGCAACGAACAAGCTTAAATGACATTTTAGTAGAACGGTCTGAACAATATTTGACCCCGCAGGTAGGACAGAATTTTGAGTGGCAGCGAAAAGGAACAAATTTAAGCTCACCACAATGAGTGCAACCATACATTGCACCGCCGTAAGAAGGGTCACCACAATTAAGCATCTTCTCAACATTTTCAATAATAGATTGGCGAGGATGCAAAATGTATAACATTTCTTCATAATGTTCATTAAATATCTTCTGTAGTATATTCATAAGAACATTATGAATCAAATTGACACAAAAAGGAACCCCCTAATTCCCCTCATGATTGAGGGGCTAGGGGAGTTGAAGTGTCGAAGACACTTTTTTATAATTATATAAGGAGGTAGGCTAATGGCCGACAAAGGAAAAAGAGTCAAACAGAATCAAAAAGGGAACATCGACGAAAAAATCAGAATTGCTAACAGCATAAGTATTACGGATTATGCAAACAAAAATGATATGGATATTTTATATGAGGATGTAAAGATTGCAAAGATTGAGGCATCGGATGGGAAGCTATTGACCGTTTACAAGAATGGAAATACCTGGTCCCATCCAATTGAGGGAGCTATTAATAACTCAATTATTAGTCTGGGTGATAATAACAAAAATGTTATTAATGGTAATGCAGTGCAATCAAATGAATTTGGTAATACAATCCGTTTTGTAGCAAGAATGGAGGGCATTCCATGGAGAGATGCCATTGATAAATTAGTGCAAGATAGAGGTGATTATTTATCTTCAGATGAGTACAACACTGCATATATGGAAAGGTATCATAGTAAGGAAGCTCAGGATAATACAGCATTAAATGCTGAAGAAACTAATACAAGAGAAGCATCTCCAGTAAGAAATAAAATGAAAGATATAAGTATACCAGAGTATGCAAAAGCTTACGGTTTACCCGTTGAAACTGTAAATCGAGGTAAAATTACTATAATAAAAGATCCACGGTTTGAAGGGCTATTAATTTTTAATGCTAGCAATACGTGGGACTGGAATTCTAAATTTGTTCATGATGGGGATATTATTAAGTTTGCTCAAAGAATTCAGAATATTAGTAGAGAAGATGCTTTGAAATCATTGGAGAATTTTGCTGTAACAGGTGAGATTCATAATGAGAAAGAACCGTTGGAAGAGAAAACAGAGACTATATTGAAAGAAGAAATACTGAACACAGCAAATACTGATAAGTCGAATGAAGTAAATGGTATAAACGAGGAAGAGGTATTACAGCAACCTAAGTTCGAAAACGATACTGTTGAAAAAGAAGCAGAGCCACACCAGAGAAAATTGCATAAAAATTTATCAAAGGAACAGCTATCAGAAATTCTAACAGGATATCGTTGTCATGTTGATGTGACAGTTTTTGATAATCCAGAGCTAACGCCTAAACAAATGATACAACTTAGGATTGCCGAACAGCACAAAGTGGATGCAAGAGAATTTAATAACCCGGCCCTTTCAGCTGAATACATGAAAGAATTGAGGTTAGCTGCTGAGAAAGGATTAGATTTAGGTATATTTAAGAACGAGAATAATCAATTTATTTATAGTTCTACACAGGCAAAGGAAATTCGTCTTGGCTATCAAAATGGTTTGTCAGATGAGTCGATGGCTGCTATTTCCAATGAAGGTTTAGATCCAGATGCAATGAAAGAAATGCGCTTAGGTCTTCAGGATGGCATGGAGCAAATGCTGAATTTAGGGAATGGTTATTATAACGGTAAGGATATACACGCAATCAGAATGACACTTTTGGTGGAGCATATTTTAGATTCGATTAAGACACAGCTTAGAAATTTCTATGATAAAGTTATTTATACCATTAAAAAGGCGTTAGAGCATAGTGAAGGTATGAAACAATTTAGTGCAGTGCCTACTCATGGACAATCTATTAATATAGAAACACCAGAGTTAAAAGACATTGAAAGAGCAGCTTTATATGAATTTCGAGACACAATTGAAAGTATCTATGAATCCATGGAGGGAGACTTGCAAAAGTTATCCTTAGAGGAAAGAAAAGAGGCAATCATATCTGCACTCCGAACTGTTATAGATCAGACCTCAGAAATAGAAAATGATATGGAAAAAAATAAGGTATTTGAAGAAGCTGTTGAAACTCTTGTAGATAATGCTGAAGAGAAAGCATTAAAACAAATCGCTTATGAAAGTCAGGTAGAAGAATACATAGAGCAGTTCTATCAAAATGAAAATGAATATAATGATAAATTAATTGATTTATCAAATGTAATCGTAAATGAGACCACCATATCAAGAGAATAAAAAGAAGAAATCTTTAAGCGTACCTTGGGGGTAGTCTTTGGTGAACAAACGGCCTTAAAGTGGATCAACCATTTGCCAGTTGAAGAAAGTATTAGGGAAACGAGTAAAGAGCTTCCGAACCAGAATATTATGAAGATGATCCAGGAGGAATATGAAGCAACTATAACAACAGAAGAAATTCATTTAGAAGTAGGGTAATGGCAAAAGCTATTGCCCTTTTTTGATGAGGTGATTAGATATGGGAAGACAGGTAAATACGATAAGAGCAGGATCCTCTGCTAATTATTATAGTGATGAGGACATAGCAAAAGCCAATGCAGTGAGTATATCGGATTTGGCTAGAATGAAAGGCTATCATGTAAAAGATATGAGTCAACGATATGGTGAAATTAAGGGACAGGGAGGCCTTTCGATTGATAATGCTGGTAATAGGTGGTATTGTCATTCGACAAACCAAGGAGGAGGGCCCATACAACTTATTATGTACTTGGATGGAGTAGGTTGGCAGGAAGCTATGGCAGAGCTGTTAGGTGATGAAAAGTCATACACATCTTTTGAAAAACCTATGGTTACCAATATTCAAGAAAAGAAAGAGTTAAAATTACCAGAAAAAAATAATACATATAAACATGTATTTGCCTACCTGGTCCAAACACGGAAAATACATCAGGATGTAGTGAAGGAATTTGTAGATAAGAAATATCTTTATGAAAATCAGAAAAAGAGTTGTGTATTCGTGGGAGTTGATACTGAAGGTACTGAAAAGTATGCCAGTATACGCAGTACCAATACAGTGGGTGAATCATTTAAAGGGGAAGCCGCTGGATCGGATAAGCGCTATGGATTTGCTAAAGTTGGAACCAACGATAAGCTAACTATTGTGGAAGCACCAATTGATCTCTTAAGCTTTATGTCAATTTATCATTATCATGGGATTAGCCATTTGATAAAAGAAGATCACATACTTTCTTTAGGAGGAGTCAGTGATCTGGCGCTTAAACAGTATTTGCAGGATCATCCAGAAATCAAAAGTATCCAATTAGGTTTAGATAACGATAAGGCAGGGAATGAAGCTTGTAGCAGTATATTTAATGAGTACTCAGAGAAGTATCAAATCAAAAGAATATCATTCAAGCAAAAAGATTTCAATGAAGTGTTAAAAGCAGATTTAGTTTCTATGAACTTAAAGAAAGCACAAGGATTACTAGCTGTCAGTGATATTGCTCCTTCCAGAACCAGAGGAAGTTTTTATACCTCTGCCTTAATGACACTTAGATTATTTACAAATCCTTTGATAGCTGATATGACATCCAATACAGACTACGATACGATGAAAGTGGGAGATTCCAAAACAGCGATATTTATTATTTTGCCAGATGATAGGAAGACGTACTATACACTTGCAACTTTGTTTGTAACACAACAATATCAACTACTAAGTAAGGCTGCAGATCTAAGAGGTGGAAGGTTAAGGAGAAGAATTAACTTCTTGCTTGATGAGTTTGGTAATTTTGCTAAGATACCAAATTTTACAACTATGCAAACAGTAGGTGGTGGTAAAGGAATTCGGTTTAATATTTTTGTTCAAGATTTTAATCAAATCGATGATATTTATGAAGCTACACAAGGAAAGATTATTCGTAGTAACTGTGAAAACTGGATTTATTTACAAACAGATGACCCGGATACTTTGGAGGGTCTATCTAAAAAACTTGGAAAGTATACCATTAGTACCTATTCTTTAAGTGCAAACCACCAGAAATTTAGTAACCCAAGTTCTTCTCATAACATTAGCCTTACCGGTAGAGAATTACTTACCGCAGATGAAATTAAAAATATATCCAGACCATATTCCCTTATTACTAGCCGAAATGACCAGGCTATTTTTTATGCTCCTGATTTGTCGCAATGGTATTTTAATACCTTACTTGGATTAGGAAATGAAGAACATAACCGAAGAGTGCGCCTTGCCAGAGAAAACATAAGGCCATCCAGAAGTGTATCGCCTAAGTTGGAGCTATGGGGAATCTGGGATAAATATAAGGAATTGATGGTAAAAGAACAGAAGCAAAAACAAGCAAGTGCTATGAAAGAAATGGCTGAACAAATAGCTGCAGTACAATCAAATCAGTTTTATGATACTTAATGTAGAGGAGGATTAAATTTGCAGAATGAAGAAAAAACTGCAATCATTACACAACTTTGTAGATACGATAGAAGAAAAGGAGTTTTTACAACCATGAAACAAAAACTTAAGATAGCTAACAGAATTAATAAAATGAGAAGCAAAATCAGTTATTTATTGGTTTTGCTTTTTTTATTTTATAACAAAACAGTTGTATTAGCAGGTAATAGAATCCAAGATAGTACTGCCGGAAAAGGAACTATCAATTTGATTAATGATGCTTCACTATTCCTAATAGTGCTTTCACCCATTGTTGGAGGTTTGTGTGCAATATATTTTTTCATCAGAAAAAATGCTGCTGATGAACAAGATCAGAAACAATGGAACAAGAGGTTAATTATAACTGCCATATGTGTTGTAGGTGCAGTGCTTGTAACAAGTACTATAAGTGTAGTTACAGGCTATTATAAAGAAAATTAAATCGGAGGATTATAACATGAGAAAATTAAGAGAAATTACACAGGAAAAATTGGTTGGTGCAAAGATAAGATTACAAAGAGTTGGTGATGCTGTTGTGGAGAAATTAAAAGATGATAGTGGAAACTTTTTAGAGGAAGCGCTTAAGTACATAATTGGAATTGTTGTTGGTGCTTTGTTCTTAGGAGGTGTTTACTTACTATTTAAAAATATCATACTTCCAACATTGGGAACTAAGGTACAGGATCTGTTCAACTTCACAGCTTAAAAATACAACACGGTATCAGGATTTTTGATACCGTGTTGTTATAATTACTAAGAAAGGAAAAAAAATGAAAATTAAGAAAATATATCAGTACATTGCAATCTTGCTTCTTGTCACCTTAATTACACAACCAATGCAAATAATCAGTGTGAAGGCATCAAGTGCGGATGTAACCTTAAACCTTATGGATGGTTTAATATCAATTGCTGACCAAGTATACACGCAAAAAACCACTGGAGGTACAGTAGTTAAAACTGGTACAGTTCTTGGTGATGGAAAAATTATATTAACTGGTGTTGAATCTAGTGCATGGAACATTACTTTAACTGGAACTAATGTACCGACCATTCGATACAAAAACGTATCCACCAGTGGTTATATTACAGGAACATACGCAGGTAATCTTAATATTGAGATTGAAGGTAACTGTACCTTTAATGCAAACTATACCGTTTATAACATGGCTTCCTTAAAAAATGTAACAGTAACAGGTATTGGAACTAGCTATTTAAATAGAGTAAATATTAATGGGCTATCTACTGGAATAACCTTAAATAATTTAAATTCAAATAATGCAAATTGGAAAGGGGTCGTAGTTAGATCAAATGGTACAACGGATGTTAGCGTTAATAATTGTACCTTCAATGCGACAGATACCATTACCAATAGTATCTCTTCTCCTGGTAGAGTTTTTATAAAAGATTCTATCATTAACAATATCTATGTGAATGCTACAACAGCACTTGATATTGATAATCTTACCTCAAGAGAATTTAGAGCTGGCATTTGTAATGATGAGAATCTAGCATATTATAAATATAGTCGAGGGGTAATCAGGAGTATAAGAATATGGGAAAGAGTCTGCTTTTAGGAAAAGGAGTTAATATGCACCTATCAGTTGAGAAGTTTCATTAAATGAGATTGCGAATAGGTTTGCTGAAAGTCTAAAGAACTCTAGCGTTATATTTGAATTAATGTTCGGAGTTAGTATATTTGAGGATGTTATATCTGAGACTATTCAGAAATCTGGAAATAAAGGAATAGAAACTTTATCAAAGAATGTATATGATTATATAATAAATAATGCAGTAGAAAATAAAAGTAATAATATGTAGATAAGACTTTTAGATACAATAATATGTTCGGCTATAACTGTAATCTTCTGTGATGGTAATAAGTTATTAGGTAAGACCTATGAACAGAGCAGGATATTGAAATAAAAACCATATAAATTACATCTAATTAAAAAAATCTAGTTATTCTTACAAAGAACGATCTTTAATCATGGATATATATACTAATTCTCAATTACACCCAATAATTTACTAATGCATTATAGCCTCTCCGCTTTGTAAGATAAGGTTAGCCCCTAATTTGAGGGCTAACATTTTGTATAATAGGTGAGGAGAAAAAAGTGAAAAAGAAAACTATTCAAAAAACCTGTGCATGGGTCGTTATGTTGACGCTATTAGTGGGAATGGTGCCAACAAATACGTATGCAAAATCATCATCAGCATTATTAAGTGCAGAAAAGATTGGAACAAATGACTTAACATCTACAATCCATGATGCTAGTAATGAACCTGCTGAAAATACCACTCCCCCAGAATCTCTGGGTGAGATTGAAAGTGAAAGATCTGCTTATGAAAAACACTTTTATATGAGTGACCGGTCCATACAGGCTGTTATTTATTCTGAGCCAGTTCATTATTTAGAGGATGGAGAGTGGAAAGAAATTGATAACACTCTTGCACTAGAGCAGTCTCAAAGTAGTGAAGATTTCA
Organism: Anaerocolumna sp.; assembly: GCA_047972335.1. Lineage (GTDB taxonomy): Bacteria > Bacillota > Clostridia > Lachnospirales > Lachnospiraceae > Anaerocolumna. The sequence continues at coordinate 19,188 of JBKEAO010000074.1, forward strand.
CAGGATATATTAATACAGCTGGGGATTTTTTAGTTAAAATCGCTTCGGATACCGGTGAAGAGAATTTGGTTAAGATTGAAAAAGATAAATATACACTGCAATTTAAACTTAATAAAGGTGAAGTAATCAATCCTTCTGAGATTGTTGAGTTGGATGAAGATATAGCCAATGAGGAAGTTGAAAAGATTACTGATACAGAAGAAATAGATGAAGAAGAGGATAGGGAACTTTCTATTGCGCCTGATGATATATCGGAATCTGAATCCATGGATACAGAGGAAACTACAGTATCTCCTACAGATGAAGTTTTAGTAGCCAGTGTAGATAATGATACTGCAATATATACCGGTATCGCAGATAATTCTGTTACGGATATTGAATATAAGGTAACAGGTGCAGGATTAAAAGAAAATATAATTGTAAATGAGAAACAGGATATCTATGAATATGTATTTGATATTAAGGCTGATAATTTGATTCTTGAACTTAAGAATAATGAAATAACCGCATATGATAATAAAACTCGAGAATTTGTTTATTTTATACCGGCACCTTTTATGTTTGATGCTAACGATAAATTGTCTGATGCTGTATTATATAAATTAGAGAAAACTGAAACTGGATATTTGTTTTCAATAACAGCAGATAGTGCATGGATTAATGGAGATGATATTAAATTCCCTGTCACTATAGATCCAGTAATTAGTACACAACAGGATGGTATGGTTGATACTACTTTTGCAGCATCAAAAACGCCAGCGGTGAACTACAGTACCTTTGGTAGTGCAATGGTAGGAGTTGATACAGCTAACTATAATAGAAGTAGAACTTTACTAAAAATTCAAATGCCCAAATTAGGGCAGGGGGATGTAATTGAAGGTGCATATCTTAACATTCTTCAGTATAGAATGAGTGCTTATACAGCTAAGAATCCTAGTATGCCTATTAATGCCCATCGAATTACTTCTAACTGGAATGTATCCACGGTGACTTGGAATACCATGCCATCAATTGATTCTAGTGAAATAGATTATAATTATATAAATATAGCAGACGGTAACAAATCAATTACAAAAACTTTTGATATTACAAAAGCAGCAAAAGCCTGGTACGATAGTGATGATACTAATTTTGGTATTATGTTAAAAGCTGAAAAGGAAACAGGGTCAAATGATGAAGTAGCCATTAATGCAAATTATTATACGGAACATAATACTAATGGAGCTGCTTTTCCTGTACTTGTTGTATTGTATCGTAACAGCAAAGGACTTGAAGACTACTATTCCTACACTACTGTGAATGCAGGATCAGCAGGGACAGCATATGTTAATAATTACACTGGTAACCTTGTATTTTCTCAGGCAGGAGTTTCAACCAGTGGTCTAAAAATGCCTATTTCTGTGTACCCAGTTTATAATGTAAATAATTCATCTGAGCCTAGATATAATTCAGAGCAGGTAAGTGGATTTGGCTGGAAATTAAATATTCAGCAGTATATTCAGGATTCTGCACAACATGGGATGACTGGTATTTATCGTGATAACTATCCCTATGTTTATGTGGATGAGGATGGTACCATACACTACCTCAAGAAGTTCGTAATAAATGGTAAAACTACTTACATGGATGAAGATGGATTAGGTCTGACGATGACTAAGGGAAGTAGTTCCTATACCATGAAAGATAGTATGGATACAGTAATGACGTTTGCTAGTGACGGTAATTTGCGTTCTGTAACTGATTCTAATGGTAATACGATGACCATTACGTATACAGATGGTATTATAACCTCTGTAACAGATGGAGCAGGGAAAAAAATTACTATCTCAAATAGTGCGGATAAAAAGATAACTGGTATTACAGATTCATCTGGACGATTAACTAAATATTTTACCTATCAAGGACGACTTACAAAGGTCACTAGACCAGATGGGGTAGACGAGGATTATGAGTACAATGATAAAACATTAATAAGTGTCTCAGATTCTATGGGTTATGGAGTAGAATTTGTTTATTTGTCAAAAGATAAAGGAGAAAGGGTATCAGCAATCAAAGAATTTGGAGTCGATAAAAATTCAAATGCCAAAGCGTATGGACAGCAGATGGTGTTTAATTATGCTGATTTTGCTACGACAAAGATCAGGACAAGTGGAGCAGACAGTATATTTGATACTTCTGATGATCTTGTTACGACATATCGATTTGATACTTACGGCAGATTAATATCTACCCAAGCTAAGGCTGGAAATAGTCAATTAGGAACTTCTTTGGCCAAATATGTTGAGGTAAATAGCGATAATTCTAATATTAAGCAAGCTAATCGGATCTCAGACAGTATTAGTATGGGAGCCAATGTAAACAATCTGTTAAAGAATCATAATGGTGAAGATCTTACAAGTTGGGAATTATTTAAAAATGGTACAAGTAATGAAACGATAGCAAACTCAACGTTTCATCATTATGTTGGAAGCAAGTCAATAAAAATTGGTGTAGACTCAGCAGCCTCTGGCAGTAGCGTTAGATTACGCCAGATGGTGGAGAATGATACAGTAGTACCTGGAAAAACATATACATTCTCGGGCTATGTAAAAACTGTCGGCCAGGTGCCTTTAGTGAAAGGAACTTTTGGAGCAGGTCTTTTAGTTTATTGTTATTTAGAAGATGGGTCAACTACCTCCTATTATTCGGATTATATTTCATCTGATACAGATCGAGTGATAAATGATGGATGGAGAAGATTAAGTGTAACCTTTACAGTACCTGCAAATACAATTAAGACATCTGTAAATCTTATGCAGAAAAGTACCAATGGTAGTGTCTATTTTGATGCTTTACAACTAGAAGAAGGAAGTACTGCAAATGATTATAACTTCCTTGAAAATGCAAGTTTTGAAAATAGAAATGCATTATATGGTTATAGCACAAGTAATCTAATATTAGATGGGAATACAGACAAACCTATAGTTGGTGACAGCAGATTTTATATGGATGGGAATACAAGTTTTAAGATAACAGGAGCAAAAGATACGCCCAAATCCATAAGTCAGGAAGTAGCTGTTTCAGGTTCTGAAGATGATGTATATATTATAAGTGGATGGGCAAAAGCTTATTCTGTCCCAGCCTTTATACAAGGAATAGAAAACGGAACTGACCGTAAGTTTAAGATATCCATAAAGGTAACCTATACAGATAATCATTTTGTTTGGAAAACACCTGCAGAATTTACACCAGATGTTACATTGTGGCAGTATGGTGCATCAATTATCAACCTTAATGATGAGGATTCATCTAAAAACAGAATACCTAAATCTATAACCATATACCCAAGATATGATTATCAATCCAATGCAGCATATTTTGATAATTTCTCTATTATAAAAGATGATGCAGTAAGCTATGTATATGATGTTGATGGAAATCTGATATCTGTCAAATCAAGTGCAATCCAGAAATCAAATATGGTGTATTCTGGAAGTGATTTAACAAATATAAAAGATGCAAAAGGTTATGATTATAAATATACTTATGATAACTACCATAACTTAAAAACGGCAACTTCTCAGGGAAATGTAAAGTACACATATGGTTATAAAGCAAATAATGACGGGAACCCTATTCAACTAGAAATTCAGGGTGGCACTATGAAAATCCTTTCTGATTTTACCTACACCCCTGGAGGAACATATTTAGCTTCCGTATCAGATCAGGATGGATACACTACTTTCTATTCCTATGATGAGAATAAAGGAACGTTGCAATCCGTAACGGACGCCGATGACAATACCATTAATTATACTTATCATGATAATAATGATGCTCTTACGAGTGTTCAGGCTACAGTGGGACAGGATACGATAACTAACAGCTATCTTTATGAGAACAATATGCTTAAAGCTATTGCCCATAATGATTTTCAGTATTTATTTAATTATGACAATTTCGGTAATCTATCAGACGTAAAAGTTGGAAACCAAGTTTTAGCGGAATATAGTTATAAAGATGATAACGGTGACCTTGCAAGGATTTCATATGGAAATGGTGATTATAAAACCTTTGCTTATGATGCGTATGGGAACTTATTAAGAGAAGCTGCTAATGGAGCATTAAGATATCGATGGTATTCTGATAACTCCGGTATTATAATTAAACACGAAGATTTGTCTAATCAACTACAGTATAATTATGAGTATGATACGACTGAACGGTTGATCAGGGAAGAGGTTATTGATATAAGTAAACCTGTTAGCGCTCAGAGAAATGTGTATCTGACTGAATACGGTTATGATGCAAATAATAATGTTAATAGATTTGTAAATAAAGCTGGTAGCCAGACACTGGTAAGTCTTTATGGATATATTGAAGATAATTTACTATCAGAATATACATTACCATCAGAGAAAAAGGTTACATTCTCCTATGACAGTCTTAATCGGTTAAATAAATATATAATAAATACTTTGACTCCAATTCAAGTAGATTACTTATATTCTACTTCTCAAAGAAATACAGATGGAGGAAGTACCTACCGTACTATGAAGATATACCAGGAAACAGTTAGAGATACTGGCTATCGCTATAGTTATGACAAACTTGGTAACATCACCGTTGTTCAGGAGAAGCAACCTAATGGCACATATGAAATAATAAATTCCTATGAATATGATGAGCTAAACCAATTAGTTAGGGAAAATGACAAAAAACAAAATATCACCAAGGCCTATACATACGACCTTGGCGGTAATATAATAAGAGTAGATGAATATGATTATTTCACAGATGATTTGAAACTGGGGGTTATTGAAAATACCATTCAATATGAGTATGGAGACAATAACTGGAAGGATAAGTTAACATCTTATAATGGAGAGACTATTACTTATGATGCCATTGGTAATCCTTTAAGTTATAACGGCTTTAATCTAGGTTGGAGTAAAGGTAGAGAGTTATCGACACTGTCAGGTAATGGAGTGACATCTTCCTATACTTACGATGTTGATGGTTTACGAACTTCAAAGACTGTAAACGGCGTAACAACAACCTATCAATATATAGACGGACAGCTTCAATATGAGATGAAAGGCGATATAGAACTTCATTACCTTTATGATGCGGATGGGATTGTAAAAGGAATACGTACAGTAGATGTAGGTGGGAATACAAAAGACTACTATATAATTACGAACTCACGTGGAGATGTGATTCAGATTTATAATGAGTCAGGTGCTTTAGAAGCAGCTTATTCCTATGATTCATGGGGCAAACTTCTTTGGATCAAAGACGCGGGCGGAAATGAAGTAACTAGTGATACACATATTGGAAAATTAAATTCTTTGCGTTATAGAGGATATTATTATGATACTGAAACAAAGTTATATTACTTACAAAGCAGATATTACGATGCAAATATTAAAAGGTTCTTGAATACAGATAGTGTATTGATTTATAATAAACTTAAAACTTTAAATTTATATTCCTATTGCTTAAATAACCCGATTAATATGGCTGATCCATTAGGTACATCAGGAATAGTTTATGTAGCGGCTGGTATAGCGGCAATGGATGGTCCGTTACCAATTGGTGATGTTATTGCTACTGGAATTTTAATATATGCAGGTGGAGAGGCAATTTACAAGAGTAGAGGTACTATTAAGAAAGGTTATAATAATCTCCTTAAGATGTTTTCCAAAGAACCAAGCCCATCCGACTGGACTTCTTGGAAGAAGAGTGGTAATAAATGGTGGAACCCTAAGCCAAATGGTATAATACCCAAAGTTTATGTTTCTACAGAAGCATTGGCCAAAATTTATAAAAAATGGGGACAAAAAGGTGTTGATGCATTTACAAAAGCAGTTCAAAAAGGATTTGTGTCTGCAAGAAATCAAAGTGGAATTAAATGGTTAAAAAATGTGTATGATTTTGAAATAAAAGTTACAAATAAAGAATATGGTGACTGGAGAATAATGGGGCATATTAACAAAATGGGAGAGTATGTTTTTGATGTTTTCCGTACAGGTTTCCATTAGAAAGGGAAAAGATGATTAATACAGCTGAGCTTAATGATTGGATCATAAATAATGATATTAAAAGGTTAAGTATTAAATACTTTTGGGAATATGTAAAAATGTATACTATTGAAGTAGATGATGAATATAGTAATACGTTAAAAAGAATGTTCTTGAAATTAATCAGTTTAGAACTTTATAAAGCTTCAATTTCTACAGTTTTTGATTTACAACAAGATATTATTGAAATATCTTTGGATATAGTTTACTTTGGAAATTCTATTGGAAGGTTTCGGATTGTTTATAGTGTATTTGCTGAATATCTAGATGAAAGTTTAGACTTAGATGACATTAACTATATTTTGAGGCTGACTGATGTATATGAGAAAACAGCGGAGATCGTCAATAAAGCAATAAATGAAGGAATTGATGAAAATGTCATATCGAAGATTACAGGTTTATCTTATGAACAAATGAGCTTGCTAATTAGTAACGTAGATGTTTAATAACATGTTAAAACAGTAGTGAACTAAAAAAGTGTAAAAATGGAAATCAATGTTTAAATTTAATAGAATCTAAGCATAAATATTACATTACATTCTAGTTGTTTACTTACTGACGACATATTTACAAACTACTTTCCAACTGCTAATAGCAAAACTGTTTTGGTAGATGCTCATTACTTTAAAAGATAATTGGCTTAGCATAGCTACTGATGTATGGGAACCACCAAGAGAGATATCTGATAAATTAACGACTAGCAACATAACACTGGATAGTTTGACTGCATTACAAAATAAGTATGGAGAGCATGTTCATATTTTATTTGACTCATCTACCAGAGACGGTGACTTGGCAAAAGTACGGAATTATTTTGATAATGGACTTCTGGATGTAGACGAAAGTTTGGGGATGTTTATCAGCAGAACTTAAAAGAAAATATACCAAAATTTAAGGAGCAGGCTGGAGCATATTTAAATATATGGGATGAATTGCCATGGTATGATGAGCAAAGAAACTTAACGATACACACAATTATAGCAACTCCGTACTGCTTTGTAAAATTTGAAAACAAGGTATATCTATTGTTAACTGGCTTATGAATGCAGTTAATGGCACATTAGAAGACTATGGTTTGAATTTAGTTAAAAAAGTACACGAATTCTAAAAGATAGAAAGAAACAAAAAAGTGGAGATATTATTACTAATATCGCCTGTCCAGACTGAAGACAACTAGCAATATATAGTTAGTTGTCTTCAGTCTGAGGCATGTATTCTTTGTATTGTAATACATGCCTTTATATTTAAACTCATCATTAACAGAATATGAAGTTATAAGTCATTATCCTGTAAGCCAAGGTTCTCGTAAAATAGATATATAACATTATTATTATTATTATTATTATCCATAAGGACATAATCTCTCATTGATCTTCTTTCTTGTGAAAATGTCTATGATTTTTAAATTTACTATAATAAAATTGCTATAAGTCCTGATTTATATAGCAAAAAAGCACATGCGAAAAGGCATGTGCTTTTGCTTGTGAAAATTACTGTGATTTTACTTTTTGCACCTCAAAAATGAACCCGTTATGAATTTCCATATCAGGTTTATTTTTTGTTACAGATATTGTATCTGTTCAATATAGTACCGTCTATTCTGTAAGCGTCAACCCAAGTACGCCTTACAAATCATTTACTAATTAGATATAATGTCTCCAACATAACAAGGAGGAGTTACAAATATGAATGAACAATTTAAATCATTTGATGTACTTGTAAGTGAGCTGTTAGATAAACTTGAAGCTCGTGGATGTTCTTCTATAACCATTACTGAATATAGATACCTGTGTAATTGTATTATTTCTTGGTTACACGGTAACGATTATGATTATTATTGCAAAGCAAGAGGCAATTCTTTTTTAAAAGAATATTTAGCTGAGCATGGTACAAATCAATATTACACAAATCTGAGAACTACTATTTATCGACTAAATGACCTTGTTGATGATATGTGGGAGGATGTACATTCAGCCAAAGGTAAGCGCTTCACACTTTCCGATGAATTCATTACAACTATTGATAAGTATTGTAATCATGCATCTGATATTGGTCTTGCTACCGGAACTATAAGGAATAAGAGATATGGCATTTCCTGGTTATTACATGAATTAGGAAAGTTGGGATGTGATTCAGTAGAAAATTTCTCAGCTAAATCAATTACTATGGCATGCTAGATGGTATTAAAGTGGGTTCAGTTTCTTTATCTCCAAGAGGTGATTGGAGAATGCCAAGTGATGCTTCCGTAGATATATGGCTAAATGAACTATCAGAAATTTAAAAGATACCGTGTAATGCTAAATTCAACAGACAACTGTAGAACTTAGCATTACACGGTATTTTATACATATAACATACGATAAATTTAATCTTAGTCTTCTTTTGCAACAGGAGTAGCTTTTGCCAAAGCCATTTTAATTGCATCAAGTAAGAGGGTTTCTGTATGCATACTCTCCTCTGATAATTCAATACTATCAATATCAGTACCATTATGTAATTCTTCTTCAATCTTATCTAAAGAACTTGCTACAAGGGGATAGAAAGTCTGGATTGTTTCATCCATATTTACGATGCGAACAGAATTAATATGATCCTTATCCACCACTATTTCCAAATCAAGTGCAGTATCATTTAAAACAATTGTTGAATTCCATACTCCTGGTATGTAGGAATCTGATGCCATAGTTGTTGTTGAACCGTCTCCTTTTTTTAAAAACATAAAAACAAGAAGTATAATCAGTAGTATGCCCAGACCTGCGAATAGTGCCGTATATATAATTTCCTTTAAGTGAACAACAACAATTTTTGTTTTTGACATTTATACACCATGCCTTTCCTGGTAATTTATTATTGTATCCCATGTCAAGGTACAATAAAACCTCCATAAACACTTTATATATCTTATTATGGATAAGTTGATTTTATGATTATTAGTTATTGAGAAAATACTAAAAATAATGTTCTTGGAGTTCTCTCTCTTTATCCGTCTTAGTCAAAGTTATCACCATTTGTAACTTAAGTATTAGGATATCGACTTTCATATCTCTTTTGCACTTTATGCTAAGATAATATATAATGTTTGTATTACCTTAAAATAGAAGGAGTGTGACACATGTCTTTGCAATTGATACTTGGAAAGTCAGGTTCGGGTAAGTCTTATACCCTTTACCATGAAATCATCCATAAGTCCATAGAAAATCCCCATACCAATTATTTAATGATTGTACCAGAACAGTTTACCCTACAGACCCAAAAGGACATAGTGGACATGCATCCAAGTAAAGGTACAATGAATATTGATATTCTTAGCTTTATGCGACTTGCATATCGGGTATTTGATGAGGTGGGCGGTGCGGATGTACCGGTCTTAGAAGACTTTGGTAAAACTATGGTACTAAGAAAACTCATTAGCCGCCTATCAAAGGATTTGGATTTATTTGGACATGATGTTTATAAACAAGGATTTATAGAGGAACTAAAATCCTTATTATCTGAGATTTATCAGTATAGTATCAATATAGATTCCCTAAAAGAAATTCATGAAAATCTCAATGGCTCACCATTGTTAAAAGGGAAACTTCATGATCTTATTGCCATATATGAAGCTTTTAAAAATTATTTGGAAGAAAAATATATTACAGCAGAAGAAGTTTTAGATGTTTTATATGGTGTAATTGTGAATTCTCAAATGATTAAGGAGAGTGTAATCTGTTTCGATGGTTTTACAGGATTTACGCCTTCTCAATATAAATTGTTATCCATATTACTTAAAAATGCTAAAAAAGTGATTATTACAATCACGATGGATCAAAAAGAATTGCATAAAAGTGAAGAGGAATTTAAATTATTTCATCTTAGTAAAAAGAATATGGATCGTATTATAGACATAGCAAAAGATGAGGGGATTATGCTTGACCCCTTTGTTTATATGGAGAATAGGAATCATACAGAGATACCTATTCGTTTTAAAGACAATAATGCCTTAGCAGTTCTTGAGGCTAATCTATTTCGTTATCCCTATAAAACCTATCCCTATGACCAGGATAGCATAAGTATCCATGTTACCCGTGATATGAACCAGGAAGTACAATATGTAATCAGAGAAATTAAATCCTTGGTTCATACCAAGAACTATAGATATCAGGATATAGCCATTATAACTGGTGATATGGCCTCCTATGGCAGAGAGCTTAGAAGAGGCTTTGAAAAAGAGAATATACCCTGTTTTGTTGATGAGAAGAGAAATATTTTAGCTAACCCTTATGTTGAATTAATACGCGCCTCCCTTTCTATTATTGCGGATAATTATAGCTATGAAAGTATTTTCAGGTACTTAAGATGTGGTTTATCAAGTGTATCTAGTGAAGATATTGATATGTTAGAAAACTATTGTATTGCATGTGGGATTAGAGGATATAGTAAATGGCAGACTCCCTGGACAAAAGGCTATAAAGGGCAAAATGAAGGGGAACTTACAAGGATCAATGAGGTAAGAGAACTAATATTTGATTCCCTAGAGCCCCTAAAGGAGGTTTTTCATAACAAAGAAAATACCGTTAAGGATTTTACCACAGGACTATATTTATTTGGCCTTTCTTTAGACATTCCTAAAAAGATGGAGGAGTTTAGCAATACATTTCTTAGCAATAACCAGCTGTCTAAAGCAAAAGAATACAGCCAGGTATATGGAATGGTAATGGAGCTATTTGATAAATTGGTTGAACTTTTAGGGGAAGAGAAGATGCCACTAAAAGAGTATATAGAAGTCCTTGAAGCTGGGCTAAAAGAGGCAAAGGTTGGTCTTATCCCACCAGGCCTTGATCAGATCATGGTAGGAGATATAGAAAGAACCAGATTAAAGAATATCAAAGCTTTATTTATCGTTGGTGCCAATGACGGTATTATTCCAAAGAATGCAGGAGGAAAAGGTATTCTTACGGATATGGAAAGAGAAAGGTTAAAGTCTAAAAACCTTGAGATGGCCCCTACAAAAAGACAAGCTATTTATACAGAAAGATTTTATCTGTATCTCAATATGACAAAACCCAGTGAGAAGTTATACGTAAGCTTTAGCAGAGTAAATGAAGAGGGCAAAGCGATTTTGCCAGCCTTTATCATAGATAATTTAGTAAAACTATTTCCTAAGATTAAATTAGTGGATGAGGATATTTTTCGTGAAGACTTAGAGCATATTCTTCAAGAAGATAAGGGGATTCATTACTTAATTAAGGGAATAAGAGAATTTCCAGAAGGTGAACCTGGAGACATATTTAAAGAGTTATTCAGTTATTATCATGGGACCAAGGGAACAAGGGAGATTCTAGAAGCAATTACCAGGGCAGTTTACCATCGGAATGAAAATCTTAAGATATCAAAGGAAACTGCTTTAGAGTTGTATGGAAAGATTTTATCCGGTAGTGTAACGAGATTTGAACAGTTTGCAGCTTGTTCTTTTGCACATTTTGCAGCGTACGGTCTGGAATTAAAGGAACGAGTAGAATATAAATTATTGGTTCCAGACATCGGTAATTTATTTCACAATGCACTTGAGATATTTTCTAAAAAACTAGAAAAGAGTGAATATAACTGGCATACACTTGCGGAGGAAGTAAGAGAATTATGGTGTGATAGTAGTGTGAGAGAGGCAGTTAAAAGCTATGGAAGCTCTATATTTGAGAGTACCAACCGGTATCATTACTTAATTCATAGAGTGGAAAGAATCACCAAAAGAACAGTGTGGGCTTTAAGTGAGCAGATCAAAAGAGGAGATTTTGAGCCTGCTGCTTACGAGATGTTATTTTCTGATAGAGACAGGTTAAAGAGTCTCTTTATGCAGATTGATAAGGAAAGTGGACTTGGTATAAGGGGTAGGATAGACCGATTAGATATATGCGAGGATGAGGATAATTTGTATGTTAGAGTCATTGATTATAAATCGGGGAGTACCTCTTTTGATTTGAATTCTCTTTACTATGGTCTTCAGATTCAGTTAGCAGTGTATATGAATGCTTCTATGGAACTTTTACAAAGAGAAAATAAGGACAAAGCGGTGATTCCTGCTGGTCTTTTATACTATAAGATTGATGATCCTTATGTAGATAAAAATAGTCAGATTGAAGAGACCATCTTAAAGGAATTAAAAATGGATGGTCTAGTGAGCAGTGATCCACAGATTATTAAACATCAAGATCATAGCTTTCTATCTGCAGATGACTATATAAAACCATCTGTGAAATCACTAGTCATACCAGTAGAATCAAGTAAAGATGGTCACCTAACAAAGCGTTCTAATGCCATAGATATAGATAAATTTAAAATGATGGAAGGCTATGTGAAAGATATTGTGGTATCTTTTGGAGAAGAAATAATAAAAGGGAATGCAGATATATCTCCATTTCAAAGAGGAGATAAGAAGGCATGTGATTATTGCCCTTATCAGGGAGTTTGCGGTTTTGATAAAAAGATTGATGGCTATCAGTATAACAAATTAAAGGATTTAACTACAGAGGAAATCTGGAGTAAAATGAGTAGGAATAATGAAGAAGAGGAGAGCAGCAGTCATGAATTGGACTAGAGAACAGCAAAAGATAATTGATCACAAGGGAGCAAATCTCTTGGTTTCTGCAGCGGCGGGTTCTGGAAAGACTGCTGTATTGGTTGAGCGAATTATTCATTTGATTACAAGAGAAGATACACCTATTGATATAGACAGGCTATTAGTCGTTACATTTACTAACGCTGCTGCTGCTGAGATGAAAGAAAGAATAGGAAAAGCCATTGAACATAAAATTCTTTTGTTTCCTGAGGATTTGAATTTACAAAAGCAATCTACTTTGATTCATGGAGCGCAAATAACAACCATACACAGCTTTTGTCTACATGTAATACGAAATCATTTTAATTCCATTCATTTAGATCCTTCTTTTCGTATTGCTGATGAAACAGAACTCACCTTGATGAAAGCAGATGTGTTATCAGATATATTAGAAGAATATTACGAAGAGGGAAGGGAAGAATTTCTTCAATTTATAGAGAGTTTTGCAACAGGCAAGACTGATGTTGTCATTGAGGAATTGATTCTTAAGTTATATGGCTTTGCTATGAGTTATCCATGGCCAGAAGAATGGCTTTTAAAACAAAAAGAGAACTTCTCCCTTACATCAGTAGAAGTGTTTCATCAGGCACCCTGGATGAAAACTTTAATTGGTTATTTAAATACCGTGTGTTTAGACCTTTTAGAAAAATGTGAGGAAGCAATTAGACTATGTAATCAGATGGATGGCCCGAAAGCGTATTTACCTGCAATAAAGAATGATAGAGAGGGGATTTCTACCTTAACTAAAGCGAAGGATTATGCAAACTTTTCAAAACTTTTATTAGGATATTCTTTTGATAGACTATCTAGTAAAAAAGAAGAAGGCGTTAGTGAAGAAGTCAAAGGTAAGGTTAAGGCTTTAAGGGATGATGTCAAAAAGATTATTGGAGACTTACAAAAGAATTATTTCTTTCAGTCAGAGGAAGAAATGGTATCTGATATTGCCCATATGTATAGCCCTATGGAGGTTCTAATCGGGATTACCTTACGTTTTATGGAGGGATATGCGAATAAAAAATCAGAGAAAAATGTAGTAGATTTTAATGATTTAGAACATTTTGCCCTGAACATCTTAGTAAAAAAAGAAGGGGAGGATGAAGTTTTTACACCTGCTGCGGATGAATTAAGTGAACATTTTACCGAGGTAATGGTGGATGAGTACCAGGATAGTAATATGGTCCAGGAATTGATTCTAAAAAGCATCTCTGGGGAAAGGTTTCACAGATTTAATCGCTTTATGGTAGGGGATGTAAAACAGAGTATTTATAAATTTAGATTAGCAAGACCTGAAATTTTTATGGATAAATACGATAAGTATACCTTATGGAGTGAGCGAATGACATTGGAGGAAGAAAGAGAAAGTTCCTCTCTTCATATTGATTTACGGCAGAACTTTAGAAGCAGAAAAGATGTATTAAGTCATATTAATTTTATATTTAGGCAAATTATGACAAAAAAGCTTGGAAATATTGCATATGATGAAAAGGCAGCTCTTTATCCAGGAGCGGATTATGATTATTCTTTGGCTGGGGTATCAAAAGAAACGGAAGTGCTTTTGATAGACACTACAGTGCCTGAGAATTTGGCATCAGAAGAGGAGGGGGAGGAAGAAGATTTAGAGCACTCCCAAAGAGAATTAGAAGCATTGGCAGTGGCCAAACGGATGAAGGAATTGGTAGATGAAACTACAGGATTAATGGTTTATGACAAGGTAACCAAAAGCTATAGAAGGGCAAGATACGGGGATATGGTAATACTACTTCGTACAGTGAGTGGATGGGCAGAAGTGTTTTTGGAAACCTTAGCTTTAGAGGGGATTCCTGCCCACACAGATACCAATTCTGGGTATTTTGCCACCAAAGAAATCAGAACCATACTGGATTTATTAAGAGTAATTGATAATCCACTACAAGATATTCCTTTTGCCGGAGTACTTCATTCTCAAATAGTAAATATTTCACCTGAGGAATTAGCGCGTATAAGAATTGGTCTCAAAAAAACTTCGCTTTATGAGGCGGCTATCTCCTATACCATGGAATATGAGGATGGATTAGCTAATAAATTAATTACATTTTTTAAACAATTAGACACGTACAGAAGTTTAACAATCCATTTGTCTATACATGAATTAATTCTAAAGGTTTTAGAGGATACAAAATTTCATCATTATGTTTTAGCTTTACCAGGTGGGGTACAGCGACGGGCCAATTTAGATATGCTTGTAAAAAGGGCGTTAAAATTTGAGAGTACTAGTTATAGTGGTCTGTTTCATTTTATCAGATATATGGAAAAGCTTCATAAGTATGATGTGGATTTTGGGGAAGCATCGATTTCTGTGCAGGATGGTGATACAGTCAGAATTATGAGTATTCACAAGAGTAAGGGACTTGAATTCCCGGTTGTTTTTGTGTCTGGTATGGGTAAAAACTTTAACAACCAGGATGCAAGAAGTAAACTCTTAATTCATCCAGACCTTGGGCTTGGACCTGATTATATGGATTATGAACTAAGAGTGAAGGCACCGACCTTGATTAAGAAAGTAATTCAAAAGGAGATAGAACTTGATAACCTAGGAGAAGAGCTTAGAGTTTTATATGTTGCCCTTACAAGGGCCAAAGAGAAATTGATTCTAACTGGGGGCATAAAAGACGCGGATAAAAAGGTTATAAAATGGGCAGAGGTACTAAGCCGTAAGGAGGAAGCACTTAATCTACTCTCTTTAAGTCATGCCAAGACTTACTTAGATTGGATTATGCCAAGCTTATTAAGATATAAAGGTGCAGAAAGAATTTTAGAAGCACATGGAATAATTCAAGACAAGGAGAATCCTTTATATCAGGCAGATGTTAACTTTTTTATTGATATTATAAAGAGAGATACAATCGTAAATAGGGTTATAAAAAAAGAATTTGTTAAGAAGATAAAAGAAGAAGTATTTCTCAATTGGGACGATCAAGTTGTATACAACAAAGACATCAAAGAGGAAATAAAGAAAAGATTTGATCTAAAGTATCCTTACCAAACTGAAACCAATATTCATACTAAATTAACCGTTTCAGAGTTAAAGAAATTAGGACAATTAGAAGTAGAAGACCTGGCAGTTCCGTTAAAAGGCGTGGTAAAATCAGGGGAGGATTATCCAGTGCCCTCTTTTATGGCTGAAAAAGAAAAACCGAGTAGCGCACAAAGGGGAAGTCTGATTCATCTCATTCTAGAACACCTTATATTTGAGAAAGTTACTTCGAATGAAACCTTATTAGAATATGTGGAAGAGTTGGTTCAAGGGGGTAAGATTACAAAGGAAGAGGCTGGAAGTTTTGATCTAAAACCGCTGGTAGCCTTTGTTCAAAGTGATATAGGATGTCGAATGAGAAAGGCTGAGAAAGAACATAAGTTATATAAAGAACGACAATTTATCATGGGAGTTAGGGCAAAAGAGATTAACGATAATCTAAAAAGTGATGAATCAGTACTAGTACAAGGTATTATCGATGCTTATTTTGAAGAAGATGACGCACTTGTATTGGTAGATTATAAAACCGATGCCATTACAGCAGACGAGGAAGATAAATTAATCAGAAGGTATAAAGTTCAGCTTGCGTATTATCGTAAAGCCTTAGAAAGATTGACCCATAAGAAGGTGAAGGAAAGCATGATCTATTCCTTCGCTTTATCAAAGGCAATTATATGGTAATGAATGAAAGATCTCAAACGCCAGTCCTAATTTGGGTTTTGGCTGAATCCAGCAAGTATAATTGAGAATTTTATATTCTATGCTATATTTGTTATAATTTTGAAATTATTGTAGAAATATATTTGATTATGTAACAATATATGCTATAATGAAAACGCATACAAAACACACAAAAAATTATTAAAACATATTAAAAAATTATGCAGGTGTTCTGAAATGAGTATGTTACCAAAGAAAAAATAATTGCATACACATGGAAGTAAAAGGAGTATTGGATGAGAAAATCAAAACAGTTAACGTTGGGGAAGGAACTGAAGACAAAAGGGGGCAAACACTTTCATCTATTTTCAAAACAAAAGGAAAAAGTAAAAGCTGCCACGAAGGAAGTTAAGAGTAAGAGAGACAAAGCATTAAGGGAATTAAAAGGAAAGAAAAAGTTACTGGACCAGTTTAGAGGTATTCGTGTAAAGATTTTGGGTGCCTTTATGATACCAGTCATTTTAATGGGTGTATTTGGAGTAGTATCCTATAATAAAACTTCAGATGCTATCATTACAAATTATGAAGCAAATTCATTAGAAACCTTAAGCGCGGTTAGCAACTTTTTAGATCTTGGACTTGATTCTGTATCAGATAAAATGGTTGAGCTTATGCTTAGTGATAATTTATCTAATTATTTTTTAAGAACCAATAAAGTAGACACACTGGATGATTATCAAACATTTAAAAAATTACAAAAGGATACTTATGTAATTGGTGAAACCAATAAGTTTGTGAAAAACGTACATCTGATGGCAGATGTAGGTTATGGTATTTCTACTCTTGGCAGTGCACCAAAAGATTTGTATGATCAGTTTATTGAAAGTGATGAAGGTAAAGCGATATTAGAAAGTAAGAATAGATACAACTGGCTAGGCTATCATAATTTTCTAGATGAAACCTTAAAACTTAAGAATGAGGACTATTCTATTTCTTTAATTGGAAATATGTCAAGTATTGACGGATACATAGTCATGGATATCTCTACCAAAGAGATTAAGAAAGCATTTGAAGATATTAGCTTAGACAATGGTACGATAGTTGGCTTCATAACAGCTGATGGCAGAGAAACCATAGTAAATGATGATATTACAGATGTTTTTGTAGGAACAAAGTTCTATGAAAAAGCTTCCACGGATGAAGCAGAAAAAGGAAATTCATATGAAGAATTTCAAAATGAGGAATACTTATTTTCCTACAGTAAAGTAGGGGACACTGGGCATATTATCTGTGCGCTGATACCAAAAGCTTTCATTATGAACCAGGCAGAAGACATTAGAAATTGGAACATTGTATTCGTTGTAATAGCCGGGTTATTTGCTATTCTTATGGGTATTGCGATATCAGGAGGGATTGGTAAAGCAATCGATAGATTAATGCGTTCCATTGCAACTGCATCTAAGGGTGATTTGACAACAGAATTCCATACAAAGAGAAAGGATGAATTTAAATTTTTATCCAAAGGTCTTAACAATATGACCGAAAGTATGAGAAAACTAATAGGAGAAGTTGCTGGTGTAGGTGGTAAGGTGACTGGTTCTGCAGATTCATTATCTGCAACCTCTGAATTAATATTAGCAGCAACAAAAGATATTTCAATCACCATTGATGAAATTGAAAAAGGTGTGGTACAACAAGCAGAAGATACAGAAAATTGTTTGACTCAGATGGCCAAACTTTCCAATCAAATCAATCAGGTTTATGATAATACATATGAGATTGAAAAAATTGCTGGTGATACAAGAGGTGTAGTAGAAAAAGGCATTGTTATTATTGATGAATTAAATAATAAGACAAAGGCAACGGCCGATGTAACCCAGATCGTGATTAAAGACATTGAGGAACTAGAAGTACAATCTAGAAGTATTGGTAACTTTGTAGAAATGATCAATGAAATTGCATCTCAGACCAATCTATTATCCTTAAATGCCTCCATTGAAGCGGCAAGAGCAGGAGATGCAGGAAGAGGTTTTGCTGTTGTAGCAGATGAAATCAGAAAACTTGCAGATCAGTCTGTACAAGCAGTAAGTCAAATTCAAAGTATAGTAAGTACAATTCAAGGTAAGACCAAAGGAACTGTGGTTTCAGCAAAACAGGCAGAAGAAATCGTTGATTCTCAGACCACTTCCTTAAAGCGTACGATTCGTGCTTTTGAAGACATTAATACCTATGTTGGAAAACTTGTTACGAATTTAGAAGATATTTCACATGGTGTTAAGAGCATTGAAGCTGCTAAAGAAGATACGCTAGAAGCCATTAGTAATATTTCTGCTGTATCACAACAAACAGCAGCAGCTTCTGAAGAAGTAAGTGCAACTGCCAATGGACAGATTAGTAGTGTTGAAAGCTTAAGTCTGGCGGCTTTAGAACTAGCAGCTGATGCTAAAACCTTAGAGGCAGCTATCAAAAGATTTAAAATTTAAACCAATCGTTTAGCCAAGTGGATCGCAAATATTTGCTTTGACCAAGTATAACTTAGGTTACGATCTGGAAAGTTTTAAGTAATAATATTATAAAAATATAATAAATTTATAGTATGAAATAATAAATCAAGGCTACACTTTATATAGGCTAGCAATTGGGACTGTTTAACGATATGACTTATCGATAAAACAGTCCCTTGTTAAAATCTAGAAAGGGTGTATAATAGAATGAGTAAAGCAAAGAAAGAAAAAGAAGTCATTGCCATTGAAGATATGACTCCCAATGAAAGAATGAAATATGAAATAGCAACAGAATTAGGTCTTTTAGATAAAGTAAAAGAAAGCGGATGGAAATCCTTATCTGCGAAAGAAACTGGTAAGATTGGGGGTATTATGACAAAGAAAAAGAAGTTAATGCGAATGGAGGATCCGAATAAAAAATTATGAAAAGAAAGCTTTTATTCATTTATAATCCACTTGCTGGAAAAAGTAAGATAAAGAACTGGCTTTCAAGTATTGTTGAATACTTTGTTAGAAATGATTGGGAGGTAGTTATTTATGCTACCTCTGGTAAAAAAGATGCTAAGAGAATTGTTACTGATTGTCTTGGGAGAAGTTCTTATGACTTATTGGTCTGTTCTGGAGGAGATGGTACTTTAAATGAAATCATTAGTGGTGTAATGCATTTTGAGCAAAGACCACCCATTGGTTATTTACCCTCTGGAACCACCAATGATTTTGCGATTAATTTAAAGTTACCTAAAATTTTGCCTAGAGCTGCTCATGTAGCATTAAATGGCGAGGTATTTCCGTGTGATATCGGTATCATCAATGGTAAGTACTTTACATATACGGCAGCCTTTGGTATATTTACGGATGCATCGTATGAAACCCCACAGACAACAAAGAATTTTTTGGGCCGAATGGCATATATCTTAGAGGGAATTAAGCGCCTTCCTAATTGGAAATCCTATCAGATGGAAATAACTTGTGGAGATCGTGTGATTACGGATAATTTTATATATGGAATGGTTACAAATTCTGTTTCAGTTGGTGGATTTAAAAATTTGACTGGTAAGGGCGTTTTATTAGACGATGGATTGTTTGAAGGAATCTTTATTAGAACCCCACAAAGTGTAATGGAATTCCAAGGAGTGATCAATGACCTTCTAAAGGGACATTTAAATAGTGAACATATATATTCTTTTCCAGTAAAAGAAATTTTAATTACCTCCACTGAAAAGGTTCCATGGTCTATTGATGGAGAGTACGGCGGGGAATATAAGACTACAAATATCTCTAACATACAGAAGGCTATCTCAATTATTAGGAATAATCAAGAATAATCAGAAATTATCAGGAATAGATTGACGAATAATGAATGTACGGTTCATATAATATAACTTTACTTCGCAGTTAAAAATAACTTATTTTGTCCAAACTTTCAGTAATATAATAAAAGGCTGTGTTACCATAAAAAAGTATGGTGTCACAGCCTTTCCTTTCATTCAATTAACAAGTTCATACTTACATAAGACTCTTATATTTTAATGTCAGGGAACGAATCCCAAGGAAATTTTTCATAACTACGCATATACCCCCAAGAAGTATGGAGGAATCCTGTAAGGAGGAAGGAAGAATGTGAAGGAAACTATTCATCTTACTGTTCAAGCGTTGCTCAATTAGTTTTGTAAGTCCTGGGAAAAATATGGTAAAAGAACTATTTATAATAACAATATCAGGATTGTAAGCATTCAATATATTGTTAATGCCAACAGATATATATTTAATAAATTCCTCCATAATCTCTAGAGCTTCCTTTTCACCAGTCTGATATCTACTTGCGAAGATATCAAAGGATACTTCGGGTATAGATTTTTTCTTGCAGTATTCTTTTAATAAGGCTCGTTCTGAAACATATTGTTCTAGGCAGCCTTGATTTCCGCAAGGGCAATCTTTTCCATCTACAGCAATTACCGTATGGCCAAATTCTCCAGCACGTCCGTTATAGCCAGTATATAATTCATGATTAATAATCATACCAAGGCCAATACCTGAGTGAATGCTTATATTTGCTATATTTGGAAAGTCATACATAAAGGTCTTCTCTCCAAGAACTGATAAATTAGCTTCATTTTCTAAGTAAACTGGCGTATTAAAATGGGTTTCTAGGGCATTAG
>JBKEAO010000184.1:0-28178 GCA_047972335.1 Anaerocolumna sp.
ATTATATGCAGATTTTCTTTTTTTGAAAACTAGATATGTGAGTAGTTTCTCTACGTATCTTATTTTTAGATTATCTGAATCTAAGAGCTTAAAGTCTTCTAATCGAACTTATGCAAAATAAAGACATAAGAAATATTTTACAATAGTTATATGTGCTGTAAAATTAAAGTTTATGCGATAGTAGTATCAATTAGTTGTTTAATAATTATGATTAGGGTGTCAAAAGTATTTATACCCCCATATAACTGTACTACTCCTAAATTAGCCTGATTTATGTTATAATAAAGTTAACACAAATCAAAGGAGCGGTATTTAGCTATGGCATTTACACGAAACGAATCTCAACAACTTACATTGGAGGATAGCTTTTTAAACTTAGATGAACGAACCAAAAAGTTCGTTATAAAGTCCTGGGCAAAAGATTTTTCTGAAGTCGTTTTCCCTGTAATCAATGAGAATCGTTTTTCTGTATTATACAGCAATAATGCTGCTTCACGTCCGAATAATCCTGTAAATGCAGTAATTGGATCGTTGATACTAAAAGAATTGTTTAACCTTACTGATGACGAATTGTTAGCAAGTATCCTATGTGATGTTCGTTTTCAGTATGCACTTAATACCACAAGCTTTAAAGATCAGCCTTTTAGTGACCGTACTTTCAGTCGCTTCCGTGAAAGATTATATCTCTATAATCTAGAGACTGGAAGAGATCTGCTTCATGAAGAAATGGAAGCTATGGCCGATGCATTTGTAAAATATCTTGATATCAATCCATCGGTAAAACGGATGGATTGCTTAATGGTATCTTCTAGCTGTAAAAAGATGTCCCGGTTAGAGATTCTCTATACCTGCGTATCAAACATGGTTAAAGCAGTATATAAGACTGGAGAATATCAAAACCTTAAAGATATGGAACATTACCTCGATGAAGATGATAAGAATGATACCATCTATCATCGAAAGAATGAAGAAATATCCGAGAGGCTTCAGGCTGTCATTGATGACGCCGCTGTTCTTATCAAGGAACTTGGAGAAGCCTACTTTGAACTCCCTGAATATCAGCTACTGCGTAGGGTACTTATGGAACAGACCGAAACAACAGCAGAAGGCAAACACATTCCAACGGATAAGAAAAAAATTCTACCAACCAGTCTCCAGAACCCAAGTGATCCGGATGCTACCTACCGTAGCAAGGCAGGGAAGGATAACAAAGGTTATGTTGGCAATGTCGTTGAAACGGTTGATGAAAAAGGTTCCATCATAACCAACTATGACTACGAAGTGAATAGTCACAGCGATAGCAGCTTCTGCAAAGAAACAATAGAGAAGCTAGGAAAACAGGAAGAGCCAGTTATCTTAATAGCAGATGGGGCATATGGTAGTCTTGAAAATGTTGAACTTGCAACCGAAAATAATATTAACCTTATTACAACAGCACTTATCGGTAAAACGCCTGAAATAGTTTTAAGTGAGTTTGAATTAGATGAAGCAACTCACGAAGTTATCAAGTGCCCGTTAGGAAATACACCTTACAAAACCAGCTATTACGAAAATACAGGATTATATCGAGCATCATTTAATAAAAAGACCTGTGAACACTGCCCCTTAAGGGAAAAATGTGGAGCCAAGCTCCAAAAAAATCCGCTTATGTTTTAATAACTGCAAAAACGATACAAAGAGCCAGTTACTTGAAAAAACTCTCTGCAGAAGAATATACCACTCTTCAAAAGAAACGAAATGGTGTTGAAGGGCTTCCATCAGTTTTAAGGCGTAGATATCATGTTGATCCCATGCCTGTCAGGGGATTAGTGCGCTCAAAAATCTGCTTCTCCTTTAAAATAGGAGCTATTAATGTAAAAAGAGTACTAAAAATGGTAGCTGAAAAGGCTGCTGTTCAATTAACTATCAGTAAAATATTCTTTAGTGTTATCAAGCAAAGCAAAAAACAATGGGTGTTACTTTTTGCGGCTTAAAATGAGCGCTTATGACACCCATATCAAAGTTAAAATAAATCAAGAATTTAGGAGAAAATAAATATGATTAATTATGTAGAAAAATTACAAGAAAATCCATGTGGAGTTTTCGCAACACAAGAAAATGGTAGAGTTAAAACTAGAGTATTTCAATACTTATTTGCAGAGGGCAATAAAGTTTATTTTTGTACGAGCAACGAAAAAGATGTTTTCAAACAAATAAAAGAGAATAATTATGTTTCTTTTTGTGTTAATACTAAAGATTATTCAGAAGTTTTATCAATAAATGGTAAAGCTATATTTGTAGATGATGTGGAATTAAAGGATAAAATTTTAGAAATGTATCCAAATATAAAAGGTATTTATAAAAGTGGTGGTAATCCTGTTTTTGAAGCTTTTTATGTAGATGTTGAAGAAGTAGAAACTTTTACTTTTACTGAAGGTGCAAAAAAAGTTAAAATTTAGTAGTTAAAAATATCCCTAGCATAATTTTAAAATTTATGCTAGGGATATTTTTAGTTAAATTCTTCTACCAGATTGCTGAAATAAGGAATTTTACCCTCTTGAACATCGTCATAAAATTGTTGTTTTTTATCTATGTAATCTATATGTGTTTGCAGATTATTCATTTTATCTAAAAGGTCATTTTTTTACTGCTAAAATATCTCTACGTTCATCAATAGTAGTTAAAAACGATTAAAAGCCATACAAAGATTAAATATATTTGTATGGCTTTTTGCAATAAAAAAATAGTTTAATTCATTAACAAAACTTTAACAACTATGTGTTATGATTATAAAATTGGAGGTATGTTATGGCGAAAATTTTAATACTTGAAGATGATATTCTTTTAAACAAAACAGTCACTAAGTTTTTAAATAACAATGGGTATGAAGTTGTTTCTTGTTTCGATGGTGAAGAAGCTTATGATATTTTACAAAATAATATTTTTGACTTAATATTATCAGATATAATGATGCCTAATGTAGATGGCTTTGAATTTTTAGAAACTATTAGAGAGTTTAATAAAGAAATACCTATTATTTTTATGTCTGCCGATGACGACTTTGATGCGAAACAAAAAGGGTATAGGCTAGGTGTTGATGATTATTTGGTTAAACCAGTTAATCTTGAAGAAATGTCATTAAAAATAGGAGCGATACTCAGAAGATTAAAAGTGGCTACAACAAAAAAACTTGTTATTGGAGAAGTTACATTAAATACAGAAGAAAGATTTGTAACGTTAAAAGGAGAAGAAATAAACTTAACTGTAAGAGAATTTGATATTCTTTTTAAATTACTATCTTACCCAAAAAAGACTTTTACAAGAGCAAAACTTATGGAGGAGTTTTGGGATATTGAGTCAGAATCAAGTTCGAGAACTGTAGATGTTTATATTGCAAAACTGCGTGATAAATTTTCGGATTGTGATGATTTTGAGATACAGACAGTACATGGGCTTGGATATAAGGCGGTAATAAAACAATGAAGAATATAAATGTTAAAATTATTTCTAGAAAAATATATGAGTTTTTTTTGTCCTTTAGTTTAGTATCATTTGTTACTACTTGTATGATTTTATCTTTTTCTAGTGGACTAAATATTCCAAATGAGGGTTTAAAAAGTAATGCACTCAGAACCTTTTTAAATGTGATATTTGTTTCATTAACATTTTATATTTTAGATTATGTTCGTAGAAAAATTACTGTAGATAGATATGTTAAAAGGATTACAGAAAACCTAGATAAGATTACTGCGGGTGATTTTTCTATAGAGATTGATAAAATCAATTCACCTTATATAGAAAATCAATTTGATGTAATTATTGAAGGCATTAATAAAATGACTAAAGAAATAAATTCTGTTGAAACCTTTAGAGCAGATTTTATTTCTAATGTATCACATGAATTTAAGACACCTCTTACAATAATTCAAAACTATGGTGTTTTGCTACAAGACACAGAAATAGAAAAGGAAGAACAGAAAGAATACGCAAGGAATATAGTTGATACTTCACAGGAACTTGCAAACTTAATTACTAATATTTTGAGTTTGAATAAACTTGAAAATCAACAAATATTTCCTAAAGTTAAAAAATTTAATTTCAGTGAACAACTTTTTGAATGTATGTTAAATTTTGAAGATAATATCAATGAAAAAGAATTAGAAATAACAATAGATGTAGACGAGGATATTTTTATAAATTCTGATAGTGAACTACTTAAAATAGTATGGAATAATCTTTTTTCTAATGCAATTAAGTTTAGTCATATAGGTGGAAAGCTAGATTTGAATGCAAATATGAAAAATGGCTTAATAATAACTTCCATTGCAGATAATGGTGTTGGTATGGATAAAGAAACAGGCAAAAGAATATTTGATAAATTTTATCAAGGGGATACAGCACACGCAACAAAAGGTAACGGCCTAGGCTTAGCACTTGTTAAAAGAATTATAAATATTTTAGATGGAGAAATAACTGTAAAAAGTGCTTTAGGTAGTGGTAGTATTTTTACAGTTATATTAAGAAATGAGGTATTAGAAAAGTGAGTGAAAATGGTAGAAATAAAAAAAGATTTATAGAAATTCTTAAAATCATTTTTGTTATCCCTGTTTCTATTGTATTATTACTATCCTTAATAGCCTTTCCATCAGTTTTGTATGTATTATATAATCATAATATTAAACAATATATTGAATTGTTAATTTATATTTTGTCGGCATACACATTTACTGTATTATGTATACGAACACCATTTATGTATAGACGTTCAAAAGAGATAATAAAAGGTGACAGTATATTTGTAATTTTTTTAATAAGAAGAATAATGAGAAAGTTTAAATATTCAAAAATGTATCTGGAGGACGTTGAGTTTAGAGCAACAGTTGCTTTATATTTTGGCTTTTTCATCAATACACTATATGCAATTTCAAGATTTTTTGGTGGATATAAAAATCAATCTATATGGTTTTTGGCTATAGGTGTGTATTATTTCATATTTGGTATAATTAGATTTTTCTTAATAAAGAGGTTTAGAAATAAAGAAAATTTTGAAAACATTAATGAAAGTAAAATTTATTCAATCAAAACTTATAGAATTAGTGGTGTGCTAATGTTTCTATTGAATATTGCAATGGCTGGTATGATAGCTCAGATGGTTATTGAAAATGCTGTAATTAAAAATTATAATGCAAAAGAAATTTATTATGTAGCTTTATATACATTCTATATAGTATTTGTTTCAGTTTATAATATGGTTAAATTTAGAAAAAGCAAAAATGAAATATTATCGGCATCAAAAAACTTGAATTTTGTCGGTGCATTAATGTCTTTGTTTACATTACAAACAGCGATGCTTTTAACATTTGATGATAGTCAAGTAGATATTCAGAAAATGAACGGTATAACAGGGGCTGTTGTTATATTGGTTTCGATAGTTGTAGCAATTAATATGATACTAAAAGCTAATAGAGAGTTGCGTTGTTTAAAAGAAGAACTAGAGGTGGAAATATGAGTGAAGAAACCTATGAATACACATATTCAGCAAAAGAAGATAAAGAATTGCAAAAAATTAAGGATAAATATAGAACTAAAACACCTAAAGAATCAAAAATGCAACAACTAGAGGCTTTAGATA
This sequence comes from Anaerocolumna sp., assembly GCA_047972335.1. Lineage (GTDB taxonomy): Bacteria > Bacillota > Clostridia > Lachnospirales > Lachnospiraceae > Anaerocolumna. Next base: position 5,612 of record JBKEAO010000184.1, read on the forward strand.
AAAGTGTTAATAAAAATGCAACAATAGTTTCAATTATTATTGGAATAGTAGGTACATTAATTTTTGGCTTAGGACTAACTTGCGTTACTAAGTGGACAGATTATTTTGCAGTTGGTATTTTTGTAGGGGTACTCGGTATGATTATTATTGGAATATCATACCCTATTTATAGCAAAATGGTTAAGTATAAACGTGAAAAACTAGCACCACAAATTTTAAAACTTGTCGAAGAAATTGAGAAAGGTGAGTAGCCACGATTTAAGGTGACCTTAAGTATGATAAAAAATTATATTTTAACATTTCATTAACAATACACAAACATTTCTTTAACATCGAGGGATTATAATTACTTCAAGATATTTAATAACATCTTTTAAGATAAAAGACAAATAGTAAAATTAAGTGAGGAAAAATTATTATGAGAAAAAGTTTAGTTAAAAAAGGTTTGGTGTTATTTGGAGTTGTAACTTCAATAGTATTTTGTATAGTAAAATTTAGAAAATCTAATATTGAATTGGGGTGTTTAGTATGAGTACAGCAAATTTAGAAAATATATACACAGGAGTAAATGAAAAAGAACTCAAAAAAATAAAAGATAAGTATAGAGATAAAACATTTAAAGAAACAAAAATGCAACAGTTAATTTCACTAGATAAGAGTGTATCAAATACTGCCAATAAAGTTTCTTTAAGTCTTGGAGTTTTAGGAAGTCTTGTATTGGGTATAGGTATGGTTTGTACAATGGTGTGGACGGAATATTTTAACATTGGAATAGTAGTAGGAATCATAGGCATAATTATTTGTGGTATTACTTATCCAGTATATTTAAAAATGGTTGAAAGAAAACGTAGTGTAATTGCACCACAAATTATTAGATTAGCAGAAGAAATTGAAAAAGGCGAATAGATAGGAGTTGATTATTTCGCGGTGGAGGATCCGGAGCGGATCCTTGTTCCGCTCCACTAGATTTCCTTTGCGAACCAGCGGTTCGCCTTTGGGCTCCACCTGATTTGCTATTGAATCTTATTTTTAGAGCAGTATTCTCGCATATTCATCGTTCCAGTTTCTATCCAGTATGCGGAATGAGCATATCTATCAACGATTGCTTCTGCCTGAATGCCTTCACCCATATGTGCTATCCAATCATCTTTTCTGTACTGAGTACAGAAGATGGTAGAGGTTGTATCTGATCGTCTCTCCATTAGCTCAAAGAGAAAGTACAATTCACTGTCAGAAAGGTCAGATACTAACCATTCATCTATAATAAGCAGAGGGATTTTCCCGTATCGGGCAAGGAGCTTTTTCTGTTGCCCTTGAACAAGCGATGCATCACCATACTTCATCAATAGATCTGGAAAACGTATATACTTGGTTTTTATCTGTCCGAGGCAAGCTTGCTTACCAACACACAGCTAAGAATAGTTTTACCTGCACCTGTAGGTCCTTGAAGGACTAGGCGTTGATGATGAGTTATGTACTGACAACTAAAAAGCTCGCTTAAAAGATTTCTGTCCAGATGCCTGCCATCATAATAGAGGCTATGGATATCAGCTTGAGGAAATCGAAGTTTTGCCGATTTAATTAGCCGCTGGATTTTACCGTTATACTTTTCCTGGTATACAATTCTAGTATAACATTTAAACTTTGCATTTATGATTCTGCATCCTGATATAGCGATAAACTAAATACTGTATGAAATTCAACTATTCTATCTTTAAGGGAGTTATTGCGATGATTGTTGCAAAGCTCCTTTTTTTATATAAAATCTTATTATCATTTTACTGTTAAAAATAATTGAAAATGGGTAGAAATTAATTGAAAAAGTACTTTTCATTTTTTTTAGTTCGTGTTAAAATAAATACAACAGAATAAATATTTTGCAACAGAAATTCTGTTGTAAATAGACGAAGGAGGATTTTGTGAGCACACATATTCAATTGAATTTAGATGATACAAAACATCTTGCTTTGTTGTCAAAAGCTTTATCCGTAGAGATTAGGATTGAGATCTTGAAATTGTTAAATAGAAGAGAATTAAATATTAATGAAATCTCAGAACATCTAAAGCTGCCAAGATCATCGACTGCTGCACATTTGGCATTGTTAGAAGAAGCAGGATTAATTAAAACCACACTGCTACCAGGAATAAGAGGTTCCATGAAATTATGTACGAAAACACTGGATTCTTATGGAGTTAATCTTCAGACCTTTTTAGAGGAGGAGACAGAAATCATTAATATGCCAATTGGTAACTTCGTGGATTATTATGTAGAACCGACCTGTGGAATTGTAAGTGAAAAAGGACCAATCGATGAAGAAGATGAACCGAGATGTTTTTACAATCCAGAGCGAACGAAAGCAAAGCTTTTATGGTTTGGTAAGGGTTATGTGGAATACAGATTCCCCAATCATATCTTTACAAATAAAGAGGTTAAACAAGTTGAGATATCAATGGAGATTTGTTCTGAGGATCATGAATATAATTTTGATTACCCCTCTGACATTACTCTATGGGTGAATGGATTGGAATCAGGAACCTATCAATGCCCTAGCGATTTTGGTGGTAGAAGAGGAAAACTAAATCCTTCCTGGTGGCCAGATAAGAATACCCAATATGGAGTTTTAAAAACCTGGAAATTTAATATGGAGGGTAGCTATCTAGATGATGTCAAAATATTTGATACAACAATAGAGGAATATCAGCTGGCTAAAAATGCATTTATATCAGTTAGAATCGGTATAAAAGAAGAGGCCAATCATATAGGTGGAATAAATTTATTTGGAAATAGTTTCGGTGATTACGCCCAGGATATTAGAATGAAGATCATTTTTTAACCAAATCATGAACACATTATAAGGACACCTAATGTATGTATTAGCAGAAAGTGAACAATCTAATTGATATCACGATTGTCTATAAATTAAATGGAATATAAGGAGAACATATAACACCATGAAAGAAAAATTACTGAATAAATTTCAAGAAGTATTTGGAGATGTAGAAGGCACCAATGTATATTTTGCACCAGGTAGAGTCAATCTTATTGGGGAACATACAGATTATAACGGAGGTCATGTATTTCCCAGTGCATTAACCATTGGTACGTATGCAGCTGCTAGAAAGAATCAGGAAGGTAAATTCCGTTTCTACTCTATTAACTTTGAAGAGCTTGGAGTAATCACCATTCCATTAAAAGATTTCTCTTATCAAAAAGAGGATGACTGGACCAATTATCCAAAAGGTGTGATATGGTCATTAAGAGAAAAAGGTTTTGAAATTGAAGAAGGTGTTGATATTGTATACTTTGGCAATATTCCCAATGCTTCTGGTTTATCCTCTTCAGCTTCAGTAGAAGTATTAACAGGTTATATTCTAAAAGAACTTTTTGCACTTTCTATTAATATGGTTGAGATTGCTTTAGTAAGCCAATACGCAGAAAATAAATTCAATGGCGTAAACTGTGGTATTATGGATCAATTTTCAATTGCTATGGGCAAGAAGGACCATGCAATCTTTTTAGACACTTCTAATTTAGAGTATGAATATGCTCCAATTAAGTTAGAGGCGGCCAAAATTGTCATTGCCTGCAGCAACAAAAAAAGAGGTTTGGGAGATTCTAAATATAACGAGAGAAGACAGGAATGTGAAGATGCCCTTGCCCTACTAAAAACAGTAGTTTCTATTGATAGTTTAGGTGAATTAAGTGAAGAAGAATTTGAAAAATATAAAGATGTAATAAAAGATCCGATTAAAACAAAACGTGCAAAGCATGCGGTTTATGAAAATCAGAGAACCATACATGCAGTAGAGGCTTTAAAGGCTGGAAATATCACATTGTTTGGTCAGTTAATGAAGGAATCTCATATATCTTTAAGAGATGATTATGAAGTAACTGGTATAGAATTAGACACATTATTTGAAACAGCTTGGCAACAAGAAGGAATCATAGGATCTCGTATGACAGGTGCAGGATTTGGTGGATGTACCGTAAGTATTGTAAAAGAAGAAAATGTAGATGAATTTGTAAAAAATGTTGGAAATTTATATTGTGAGAAAATTGGTTATAGTGCTGACTTTTATGTAGTTGATATTGGTGATGGACCCACAACACTGTAAAAGCAGTTAAATGAAGGGGCTAATCCTTTATATATGATTTACAAAGGTAATATGCAATATTTCATCAATCATATAAAAAACATTTATGATGTTGGATCAAAAGTATAATAAATTATAAATTTGAATAGGATGATACGATAGCTTTTGACCCTCAATCATTTTATTAGAAAGGTAGGGAAATAGTATGACAATTTTAGTTCTTGGAGGAGCAGGTTATATTGGTTCACACACAACCTATGAGATCATTGAACAAGGTGATGATGTGGTTATAATTGACAACTTAGAAACTGGTTACAAGGAGGCGGTGCATCCAAAAGCTCGTTTTTATAAAGGAGATATAAGGGATAGAGCATTTGTTGATAGTGTATTTGATCAGGAAAAAATTGATGCGGTGATACATTTTGCTGCTAACTCTTTGGTGGGTGAGAGTATGACAAATCCTTTAAAATACTATGATAACAATTTGTGCGGAACAAAAGTGTTGTTAGAATCCATGGTAGCACACGGTATTGATAAAATTGTATTTTCCTCAACTGCTGCAACTTATGGTGAACCAGAACGTGTGCCTATTTTAGAAACAGATAGAACGGAGCCCACGAATACCTACGGGGAAACCAAGCTTTCCATGGAAAAGATGTTTAAGTGGACCGATAAAGCCCATGGTGTTAAATATGTCTCACTGCGTTACTTTAATGCTTGTGGCGCACACAAAAGTGGCGTGATAGGAGAGGCTCATAATCCAGAATCCCATTTGATTCCATTGATCTTACAAGTTCCAAATAAAAAGAGGGATGCGATTACCATCTATGGTGAGGATTATGATACAGAAGATGGTACTTGTATTAGGGATTACATTCATGTTTCTGACTTAGCACAAGCTCATATTTTGGCAGTTAAATATCTGATGGAGGGCAATGAAAGTAATATTTTCAATCTTGGTAACGGCGTTGGTTTCTCTGTAAAGGAAATCATTGAGGCGGCAAGAAATGTGACAAAGGATGAAATACCAGCAGTTATGGCTGCTAGAAGAGCAGGAGATCCTGCTAAGCTTATTGCTTCTAGCGACAAGGCAAGAACTATACTAAACTGGAAACCTGTGTACACAGACATCGAAGCAATTATTGAATCGGCTTGGAATTGGCATAAGTCTCATCCAAATGGTTTTAAAGATGCTCAATAACGAAAACCAAACATGAAACATGACAAATAAGAACTAGTTAAAAGCCAATAATAGGGTGTTAAAAAGTCAGATATGAACTTGTTTCATTCTATTATTTAAGAAAAAAAGGTAAAATTATGATAAATACAGCGATAAGAGAATTGGTTTTATATGGCGTACTTACTGGTTTAATAACCAAAGAGGATGCAACCTATACAACGAATCAGTTACTAGAAGTTTTAAGAATAGATGACTATGAAGTAACACAGGATACTAGTTTAGAAGGTGCTGATTTAGAAGAAATACTAAAAATTATCTTAGATTATGCAGCAGACCAAGGTATTATAACAGCCAATACAGTAGATTACAGGGATTTGTTTGATACAAAAATTATGGGTCTATTGGTGCCAAGACCATCACAGGTGATTGATACTTTTAACAAATTATATGAAAGTGATCCAAAAGCCGCTACAAACTATTACTATAAACTGAGCCAGGATTCGGATTACATTAGACGTTATCGTATTAAAAAAGACATGAAATGGATTACAAGGACAGCGTATGGAGATATAGACATTACAATAAATCTATCAAAACCAGAAAAAGATCCCAAAGCCATTGCCGCTGCAAAGCTTATGAAACAAAGTGGCTATCCAAAGTGTTTATTATGTAAGGAAAATGTAGGCTATGCAGGAAGACTAAATCATCCGGCTAGACAAAATCATAGAATCATTCCTATTAGAATGAATCATCAAGATTGGGGTTTTCAGTATTCTCCCTATGTTTATTATAATGAACATTGCATTATATTTCATGGAGAGCATACTCCAATGAAAATAAATAAAGAAACCTTTATTAAGCTTTTTGATTTTGTAAAATTATTTCCCCATTATTTTATAGGTTCTAATGCAGACCTACCAATTGTGGGGGGGTCTATATTAACACATGATCATTTTCAAGGTGGTAATTATTCTTTTGCTATGGCAGAAGCTCCAATTGAGAGAGAGTTTAAATTAAAGGGTTATGAGAACATAGTATGCGGTATTGTAAAATGGCCTATGTCAGTGATTCGTCTAAGAGCCAAGGATGAAAAGGAATTAATCAAACTTGGTGAGCACATTCTAAACAAATGGAGAAATTACACTGACCCAGAAGCTTTTGTATATGCCTTTACCAAAGAAAATGAAGAACTACTTGATGATTCCAGTCTTTTATATGATTCCATACCAGAAGGTATTACGATGCACAATACAATTACTCCTATCGCTAGAAAGGTTGGAGAATGGTATGAGTTGGATCTTGTTCTTCGAAATAATGTTACAAACAAGGAACATCCTTTTGGTGTGTATCATCCTCATGAAGAACTACATCATATTAAAAAAGAGAATATTGGTTTGATTGAAGTTATGGGACTTGCAGTTCTTCCTGCAAGACTTAAGGAGGAAATGGAACTTGTGAAAGAATACATCCTAGAAAAGAAAGACTTTGATCTTGAACCACAGATTCAAAAACATAAATCCTGGGTGAAAACCTTTCAAGGAAAATATAATACGATTACAAAAGAAAATATTGATTCCATTGTAAAAGATGAGATCGGTCAAGTGTTTTCTAAGGTATTAGAACATGCAGGCGTATTTAAAAGAGATGATAAAGGCCAAGAATTCTTTGAGAGGTTTATTCATACTTTATAATCTTTAAGGGGTGCTATTACCTGGTAACACATATCATATAAAGGAGGCTAGTATTATTTGTCGGTATGAAACATGTCGATACATAATGCTAGCTTACTTTGTGTTATTTGACTTTGGAAGCGACCTATATTATAAATTTCATTTATCGATATCATCACGGTACAGATTTTTTAATTGTTCCGATTCCCAATTTGGAAGTTACTAATGGTTTATAAACTTTGGGAAAGAAACTATTCAGCCTCAAATTTTGTGACACATAATATGATACAGATGAATGGTTACTTGGGAAAAGCTTAAATACGAAGTTTGAGTTACTAAATTTCAAGATATGTGGTATAATAAGGATACTTAAATATTTATAAAATTATCACGAAACTCTCAAACTACAAAGTTTCGTATTAGCTTATTTACTAAGAAAGGACATTTATGTACGCTTCAAAAGATATGAGTGTTTTTGATATAATTGGACCCAATATGATAGGTCCCTCTAGTTCACATACAGCTGGTGCGTTAAGAATTGCTAGACTGGCTAGGAATATGGTGAAACTGCCTCTAAAAAAGGTGAAATTTATTTTATATGGATCTTTTGCCATGACTTATAAGGGACATGGTACAGATAGAGCTTTGGTTGGCGGAATCCTTGGATATGATACAGAAGATGAAAGAATTAGAGAATCCTTTTTGTTTGCACAGGAGGAAGGCCTTAGCTATTCTTTTGAGTTAAATACTCTAGTAAAGGACATTCATCCCAATACCGTGGATATTGTTCTTACCTCAATGGATGATGAAGATACTACAGTTACAGGAATTTCTGTTGGCGGTGGTAGAGCAGTTATTAAAAAAATCAATGGTGTTGATATTGACTTGTCAGGTGATTACAATACCATTGTGATCAGACATAGAGACTTAACTGGGGTGGTGGCTTCTATCACTAATATTCTTAGCCAATATAATATAAATATTGCATTTATGAAGCTTTATAGAGAGAATAAAGGCTCAGTGGCCTATTCCATTATTGAAGCCGATGATGAGGTAACAGTTGAGGCAATTGCTCAAATAGAAGAGTTAACGAATGTTTCTCAGGCATTTTTGATTGGAAAACTTTAAGGAGATCGTGAGCTATGGATTTTAAAACAGGAGAAGCTTTACTTAATATATGTAAGGAAAGTAATATATCTATTGGAGATGCTATGCTTTTGAGAGAAGTAGATGATATTGGTAGTCCTAGAGAAGAAGCACTTGATAAGATGGCCCATTCCTGGGACATTATGAAGAAGGCAGCCAAGGCTTCCTTAGAAGAGGATATCGTATCTATGGGCGGATTAATCGGTGGAGAAGCAAAGCGGATTCGGAATAGAAGTATAAGTGGAAAACCCTCAGTTTGTGGTAGTATTGTTTCAAAAGCAATTTGTTACGCAATGGGAGTCCTTGAGGTAAACAGTTCAATGGGACTGATAGTAGCTGCACCAACTGCTGGTTCTTGCGGTGTAATCCCTGGAACATTTCTTGCCATTCAGGAAGAACTAGGGTTTACTGATGATGAAATGATTAAGGCACTGTTCAATGCAGGGGCCGTTGGCTATCTTATAGCATATAATGCTACTATAGCCGGAGCAGAAGGTGGATGCCAAGCAGAAGTGGGTTCTGCATCAGCCATGGCTGCTTCAGCCATTACGGAGTTAATGGGTGGTACACCAAGACAATGTTTGGATGCAGCAACAAGTGCAATATCTAATCTGTTAGGCTTAGTCTGTGATCCAATAGGTGGTCTTGTAGAAGCACCTTGTCAGCAAAGAAATGCAGTAGGAGCTTCTAATGCACTTATTTGTGTGGAAATTGCTCTTAGTGGTACGCAAAATATTGTGCCCTTTGATGAAGCGGTTGGAGTGATGCATCACGTAGGTAAAACCATGCCTGGAGAACTAAGAGAAACTGCTATGGGCGGTATGGCAGTAGCACCAAGCGCCTTAAGCAGATGTATAAAATGTGGTTCTTAATTAGATTAATAGTATATTAAAATATTAATGAAACATTGACAATATTCTAGATTTTGAGTATTTTGTTAATAAGAAATAAAATATTCATAATGATGGATATTATTGATTTTACCAAAGGATAAAATCTGTAGTGCATAAACATCTTTTGGAATAGAATTCCAAAGGTGTTTTGCATCTATACAGAATGAATCAGTACGATTGAATGATCTTCTATTTTGGCGGACAAATCGTAACTTTGTCTCTATAAACTTCCATAAAATGATTTACATATAGTTGTAATTATGATAGAGTATTAAAAAGTAAGACTGGGATGAGTGGATCAACTAAGAGGAGATTAACTGGAGGATTTATGAATAAAATTATTGAGAATATTGCAGAAGAATTAATGCATGCATTTGAAGGAAAAGGATATGACAAAAAATATGGTTCGGTTACTTTATCCAACCGACCAGATTTATGCCAATATCAATGTAATGGTGCATTAAGTGCTGCTAAAATATATAAAAAAGCACCTTTACAAATTGCTACAGAGGTAGTTGAACTTTTAAAGGAAAGTCAATCATTTGAAAAGATTGAAGCAGTAGCACCAGGATTTATTAATATATCCGTAAAAAGTGAATATGTAACGAAATACCTAAATGATATGAAAGAACAAGGAAATTTAGGATGTGATAAAACCAAAGATCCTAAGACTATAGTAATAGATTACGGCGGACCTAATGTTGCAAAACCTTTACATGTAGGACATCTACGTTCAGCGGTAATTGGTGAAAGCATCAAGCGTATTAGCAGGTTTCTTGGACATAAGGTGATTGGGGATGTGCATTTAGGAGACTGGGGTCTTCAAATGGGTCTTATAATAACAGAATTAAAAAAACGTAGTCCAGAACTTGTTTACTTTGATGAAAGTTATGAAGGAGAATATCCAGCAGAATCTCCACTTACTATTTCTGAATTAGAAGAAATATATCCTTATGCAAATGAATATTCTAAATCTCACAAAGAATTTAAAGAGGAAGCTAAAAATACAACCTTTCTTTTACAAAGTGGCAGAAGAGGATATGTTGCACTTTGGAATCACATCCTAACAGTTTCTATCAATGATTTGAAAAAGAACTACGACAAATTATTGGTTGACTTTGATTTATGGAAGAAAGAAAGTGATGCACAAGCTTATATTCCTGATATGGTAAAATACTTAAAAGAAGGTGGTTTTACTAGAATTAGTGAAGGAGCTTTGGTTGTAGATGTGAAGGAAGAAACAGATACAAAAGAATATCCTCCTTGTATGATTTTAAAGTCTGATGGTGCAACTTTATATAATACCACTGACCTTGCTACTATGGTAGAACGAATGGAGTTATTTAAACCAGATGAAATATTATATGTAGTTGATAAAAGACAAGAGCTATATTTTGAAACCGTATTTCGTTGTGCCAAGAAAACTAACATTGTTCCAGACAATGTGAAATTAACATTTTTAGGATTTGGTACAATGAATGGCAAGGACGGTAAACCTTTTAAAACAAGAGATGGTGGCGTTATGAGGCTAGAAAATCTCATATCTAATATTAGTGATGCGGTTCTTGATAAAATGATTGAAAACAGGGATATGCCAAAGGAAGAGGCAGAAATGATTTCTGCTAAAGTCGGTCTTGCTGCTTTAAAATATGGTGATTTATCCAATCAATCCTCCAAAGATTATATATTTGATCTTGACAGATTTATATCTTTTGAAGGTAACACAGGTCCATATTTACTATATACAATTGTACGTATCAAGTCTATTATTCAAAAATATAAGGATTTAGCAGGTGGCATCCAAGAAGACTCCCAAATAGCACCTTCATTCATTACAAGTGAAATTAATCTTATGCTTATGGCCTCAAGATTTAATGAAGTAGTTGAACAAAGTTTTGCAGAATATGCACCACATAAGATTTGTCAGTATATATATGATTTAGCCAATGCATTTAACAGCTTTTATCATGAAAATAAAATCATAAGTGAAGAAGATAAGGAAAAACAGAAATCCTGGATTTCATTAATCTCATTGGTACAAAATATTTTAGATACAGGGATTACATTGTTAGGCTTTGAAGCACCTGATCGAATGTAATCAAAAGAGTATGTAACAGAGTGTCGAAGGAGCATTCCATCAGGAGTGCTTTCTCGACACTTTAACAGTTTAAAGGAGAGACTTTATATGAAAGTGAAAAAACAAAAGAAAAGTAGTGGTATTCGAGTTAAATTGATTATTGGATTTATGATTCCAGTGTTTTTTATTGTAGCCTTAGGCCTTATATCCTATACTAAGGCGTCAACTGGATTAATAAAAAATTATGAATTGGCTACAAGTAATAGTATAGATATGGCAACAGAATATCTGGAATTTGGTTTTAATGATATAAGTTCTTTAGCAAACCAATATACCAGTGACAATGATTTGTTTTATTATGTACAGGGGATTAATTATAAAGAAGATGGAGAAAGAAAAACCTATGTCAATAAAACCAATAATGATTTAATGAGAAAAATTTCTTTTGAGCCCTTATTGGAAGATATACATATTATTCCCTCTTCAGGTGTGCCAGTATTAACAAGTGGACTTGGTTACATAGATGGATTTTACAGTGACATAGAAAGTGGAAAGGAAGGGGAATTGTTAAAAAACTCCAATGTGGTATCGTATTGGACAGGAGCCCATCCAGTAATTGATGAAAAATTAAAGCTTAGATCTGATAATTATGCGTTTTCATTTATTCGTAAATTTCAAATCAAGGGCGCTATTATAGTATTTGATGTAAGCAAAATGAAAATAATTAGTTTCTTACAGGAATTAAACTTAGGAGAAGGTAGTATAATTGGGTTGGTAACTTCTGACGGATATGAGATTAAGGTTTTAGATTCTGGAGATTCTACGGATACGGATACAGCTGCTACCCCTGATGAGAGTGAAGAGGAATTTCTATTTACTGGTCAGGAATTTTATTCTAAAAGTACCAGCAGCCAAGAAGTCACTGGCACAGAATATATAGAATATAAGGGACAAGATTATTTATACCTATATAGTAAAATAGGAGATACTGGTATTACCTTATGTGCAATGGTTCCAAAAGAAAGCTTTATGGCGCAAGCCAATGATATAAGACACATGACATATATTGTTGTTGTAATAGCCAGCATTATTGCACTTTGTGCAGCAGTACTTTTATCGGGACGTATTAGTAGAAGTTTAAAGAGTATTAATCATAATTTACAACAGATTTCTGAGGGTGATTTAACGGTTAGCGTATCCTTAGAACATAAAGATGAATTTATGACTCTTGGCCATAATATCACCCTAATGCAAAGTAATATAAGAAATCTAATAAATAAAGTTGCATTGGTAAGCGGATTGGTCTCTGAATCGGCTACCCAGGTAATGTATGCATCTAATGAGTTAGAATCTTCCAGCGACAGTATCTCTATTGCAATTCATGAAATTGGAAATGGTATCTCCTCTCAAGCACAGGACTCTCAAAGCTGTTTGATGCAAATGGATGAACTTTCTACTAAGATTCAAGTTGTCAATGAAAATATAAAAGAAATAGAATATGTAGGAGATGAAAACAAACGATTGATCTCACAAGGTATTATAACCATGGAAGAACTATCTAAGCAGTCTGATGAGACCAACACAATCACAAATTACGTTATGGAGAGTGTTACAGTCCTAGAATCAAAATCTCTTGCTATTGGAAATATTATTCAAGTAATCAATGAGATCGCTGATCAAACCAACTTATTAGCACTTAATGCATCTATTGAAGCGGCAAGAGCAGGGGAAGCTGGAAGAGGTTTTTCAGTAGTGGCAGATGAAATAAGAAAGTTAGCAGAACAATCTATGAGAGCATCTAATGAGATTGGGTCTGTGATAGAGGAAATAAAAACACAGACATCTGAGATAGTTGTAATTGCAAAAAAAGCTGAGGATATCGTGTATAGGCAAAATGAAATAGTGAATAACACAATCAAAACCTTTCATCAAATGAATGAGGGCGTAGAACTTTTGAACACAAATCTTTCTATGATAGGACAAAATGTTAGTAATATGGAAAGTACCAGAGGGGGAACGCTTAGTGCTGTTGAAAGCATATCAGCTATAGCTGAAGAAACCCTAGCTGCCTCTGATATGGTTGATGAAAGTGTTCAAAATCAGTTCTCCTCCGTTACTGGTCTTAAAAGTGCATCAGAAACATTAGGTAAAAATGCAAGTGAATTAAAAGAAGCCCTTCATTTATTCCGAATATAAGCCAGTCAGGTAGGTTATTAATAAATAGGAAAGGTAAACATAAGGTAAAAGATATGTATCGTTTGGTTTCAGGTTTAGTTCTTTATAGAGATATGAGTAAGAACAGTATATTATATGCATTATCAGAAATATTTCAGAAACAAGAAAAATACAAAAGAGAAAATAATATGAGTCTATTTCGGAGAGAGTTAATTGGTGAAGTGTATACACAGGTTAATAAACTTCTAAGTTTAGCAACAAAATATGGTTTTGATCAAAACCTATGGCAAAATTATCTGACCTATTTATTAATAACCAATGAAAATCCTTATAGTATAATATGTGAAAAGAAGGGTAAGCCAGAAGGGTGTGTGAATCAGATTGCCTTAGCTGATATAAAAATATTTAAAGCGTTGTTTCACTATGACTTTAGTGGCATAGAAAATGATTTAGGCATAAATATTTTTAGTATATTAACGCAATATGAGGCAGTTACAAAAGATGCGAAACATTATAATGCTAATGTAAGTGAAAAAGTGATAAATCTTTGTGTAAAACTAAGTCAAGCTTCCACAGAGGAGGAATTTCTTAATATATTAACTCGTTTTTATAAAGAATTTGGTGTTGGAGATTTTGGACTAAATAAAGCCTTTCGATTAAAATCAGCAAATGATGAACTAGAAATAATTCCAATTACAAATACGGAAGATATCATACTTGAGGACTTAATAGGCTATGAATTACAAAAAAAGAAACTAGTGGATAATACAGAAGCTTTTCTAGCTGGACATAAGGCGAATAATGTTTTATTATTTGGCGACAGTGGGACGGGTAAATCCACCAGTGTAAAAGCAATTTTAAATAAGTATTATGATTGTGGACTACGTATCATTGAAATTTATAAGCACCAATTTGGCGAACTATCTGAGGTAATCGCTAAGATTAAGGATAGAAATTATAAATTTATTATCTATATGGATGATTTATCTTTTGAAGAATTTGAAATAGAATACAAGTATTTAAAAGCAGTTATAGAAGGCGGGCTTGAGATTAAACCAGATAATGTATTAATATATGCGACTTCTAATAGACGTCATTTGATTAGAGAGACCTGGAGCGATAGATCGGATATTTCTAAAGATGAGCTTCATAGAAGTGATACAATGCAGGAAAAATTATCTTTGGTGGCTAGGTTTGGTATTACAATCAACTTTGCATCACCAAGTCAAAAAGAGTTCTTTCAAATCGTTACAGGCATTGCTAAAAATACCCATGGTCTTAACATAAGTGAGGATGAATTGTGTGCACAGGCTAATATTTGGGAAATGAGCCATGGTGGTAGATCAGGAAGAACGGCACAACAATTTATTAATTATCTGATAGGTCAGAACAAAGAATAAATATAGAGTACGCTGATTCAACCTTTATCTTACTTTGAATCATGAAAAACTTCCAATATAGTGTAGTAGGAATAATATAGAAAGCGTATAGTAAAGAATTTAGATAAGATATAGGGGATAAAGAACGATATGAAAAAAGAATATAGATGAGGTATAGGGGACATAGAACTATATGATAATGAATTTCAATAACATATTGACAAGGAGATTATATTGTCTTATAATAAGCATATCAATAATGATTACTAATATTAAATTAAATGATAAATTATCAAATTATACATGTTATTTGAAATCTAACTAGTGATTTGAATCTAACATGTGATTTGAAAAATAAAATCTAATAAGAAATTTAAAATGTAATTTAAAAACTAATATGTAATATGAAACTTAAAATGTAATTTAAAATATGCAAATGTAAGAATAAAGAATTGGAGAATATGTTATGATTGAATTATTAGAAAGAGAACCTATATTATCAAAAATTCACAAAAGGGAAGTAATACTGGAACAATTAAGAAAGAAAAAATTTAGGATCACTGAACAGAGAAGACTTTTAATAGATGTAATACTTGAAGATGAATGCTCTAGTTGTAAAGAAATATATTATAAAGCAGTTAAAAAGGACTCTACCGTTGGCATTGCTACAGTGTATCGTATGGTAAAGACACTAGAAGATCTGGGTGTTATCAATCGAAAAAATTTATATCAAATTGAATATGGTATGTTAGATATAGAAGAAGATAAAAAGGCTTTATATGTAGACGAAAAGTCTGAGAATATCATAGAACTTCCCAAAGGAGTCTGGTATGAAGAATTAAAAAGACTTTTATTTAGCCAAGGAATCACAGATTTAGATCATATTCAAATCGTTGTAAAAAATAAAAGCAAAGAAGAAGGAAGTTGCGATAGTCAGTTTATTAATAGCTGTAATTGTGGGAATATAGCTTGTAAATATCATTGTAAAAAACGTAATGTCTCATAAGGATATTATAAGTAGATAATAAGGATGCTGTATTATTAAATTAATAATATGATTAGTGCGACAAAAGGGTAATTGCAGTTCCCTTTTCTCATATTGTACTTTGAAAATTTAACACATTTAGAAATATTAGATAGCTTTTGTGAAGCTGCTGAAAAAGTCAGAGTTTATTGAAAGAGATGTTGTTTTATAGAAAACCATGTTATAATATCCCTATCAACAGTAGGATAATTTTAAATGATAAATCTAAACAGACAATTAAATTTATCATGGTTTACAGGGATATATGATACCGTTATTCCTAAGGAACATTAACTGAGAAAAATTATTGAAAAGGTCGACTTTTCATTTGTAAATAAATTAATGGCAGAGTGCTATTGCGAAAATTTTGGACGTTCTGTATATGAACCAGGGATGATGTTGAAAATATTATTTTAAAACTAATTCATGACTTATCATACTGTGAAGTAATTTCTCGTTGTCAGACAGACATGGCATTCAAGTTTTTTCTTGGATTGAATCCAGAAGATAATGTACCAGATGCTTCATTATTAGCGAAATTCTGGACATTACGTATAACTGAAGAACAGTTTCAGAATTTCTTGAATGAAACGGTTCAACAAGCACTTGATAACAAGATTATAAAAAGCACAACAATAATCGTAGATACAACTCACTCACGTTCAAAACTATACCCCAAACACCTACTCAAATTTTAAGAGAAATGACGAAAAATTTACGAAAAGAAATTTATCGCAGACAGGACGAAATTAGAAACTTATTTCCCGAAAAACCAAGTATTAAAGATGGCATATTTCAAGAAATAGGGTATACAAAAGAATTAGTAGAAGCACTTGAAAAAATAAACCTAAAAAGGGAAAAAGTGGAAAAGCTTTTGCAAAAGATAAAAAACACTAGAATTACCATATTAAATAGAACTACAAAGTGCAGAAGACGAAGATGCAAAAGACAAGAGATATAAACAAATTTTACAAAATATTGATTTACAAATTTTTGCAGAGCACAGAGAATTTGAAGAAACTGAACATTTTGAGGAAGTGCAAAAAGTCCGCCCCCAAATCGAACAACAAAATGCACATCTGAAAAATAGATTTGGTTTGGATAAAACCTATGGTACTGGACTTTTGAGTATGAAAGCCAAGTCTTTTCTGACGGCAATTATAGTCAATATTGTAAAAATCAGAAAGTTAGCAACCGAAATGTAGGGGGAGCTCTATAATTTTTTAACATAATTCGATATATAAAGAAAATTTAAAAAATAATTCGTAAAAACTATTTTTTGATGATAAAATAGGATTGATTATCTTTTAAATTAGGCAAGATTTTCAGCAGCTTCAATTGAAGATGTAGATGCAAATAAAGTTGAGGCAATGAGATTGGTCAAGACATTAACAGAGATATATCCACTCTATTAACTAATATTTATGAAAGGTAATTATATATCCCTTTCATTTCCTGGTTTGATAGACTAGGTATCAATATTCACATAGATTTATTAGATTAGAAGCATCATAATCAAATTATAATTGACAAGAAAAAACTATAAAAATGAGTAGTACATATGTTTTGAATGTAATTTAACATATGTACTACTCTGATTATTATAAGAGTAGAGAACTCAAGGACTAGTTCAATATTATATGAACATATAGCCTAGGTATCAAATATAAATGATTACTTAACACTATCGTTGGTGTTTGAAATAATTAAGTCTTATAAGCCATGGAAGAATTTCTTCACTGTATCATATGCCATCTTAGGTCTTCTGTAATCGTCCACTACACCTTTATTATTATGACAACGGGGTCTGGTCTTTGAATACATACCCTCCTCTGTAATACGGCAATCAGCAAACTGCCAGATAAATACACCTGAAATATTTTCGTCTGTCATATATACAGATAAACATTCTTCTAGAATATCTGCTTGTCTCTCCTCGCTCCATTTGCAGTGAGTACGATCTCTATAGCCATACATGGCAGCACCACCGAATTCGCTGACAATCATAGGTTTACCAGCACCAGGGGTACTATTAATCCATTCCAGTTCTTTATCATTTCTCATTTTTACAGGCACGTCTTCATACCAGCCAGAATAAATGTTATAAGATACAATATCGGGTAAATCCAGACAGATATCTTTAAAATGCTTACAGGTTGCGGAGGTGGTAGGACGTGTATCATCAAGCTCCTTAATCTGTTCATACTGAGCTTTATATTTTATTCGTCCCTCCTCTGTTTCACTGCCGCATTCGTTTAATATACCCCATATAATAATAGAAGGATGATTATAATGATTATCAATCATCTCATCAATGCAATCCCTACACTGTCTGTCAAAGTTAGGATTTAACATAGCAGGAAGTTCAAGTCCTCTGGCATGATTCTCTTCCCAAACCATGATACCCTTTTCATCACATAGGTCTAAAAATCGTTCATCATTGGGATAATGGCAGGTACGTAAGGCATTAACTCCCATATCCTCCATAAGGTCCATATCAGTGAGCATTAACTGAAAGGGAATGGCACAGCCAACCGTGGCATAATCTTCATGTCTATTAAACCCTTTTAGAAATACTTTTTCTCCATTTAACAATATATTTTTTCTATCAATCTGAATGGTACGAAAACCTACACGTTCAATAAGGTCATCCACTGGAAGATTATTGGAATAAAGAACTGTATTGAGGGTATATAGTTTGGGATTTTCATGAGACCAGGCTATTGCTTCTGGAAATTGCTGTTTGAGAGATACTGTGATATGGCTATCTTCAGGCACCTCAATAGTTTCAAAGTTAAGCTCTATATTATCCAAGGTACCAACTAACTTAATTGTTTTTGCTTTAGAGGAGAGATTGTATATGGTTACTTTTAATAAACCATTCCAAACACCATTCTCTAGAGTAGGTGTAAAGTGTAGCTTCTCAATATATGTTTCTGAAATACCAGCAAAGGAAACTGGTCTTATGATACCCCCATAGGTATAATAATCATTGGGTACATGGAGAGAAGAATGTTCACCAAAAGTATTATCAACAATTACCTTGATCTCGTGATCGCCAACGGATACATCTTTCACAATACTATGAAAGGGGGTGTAGGCGTTATAATGATGGGCTATGTGTACGCCGTCAAAATAAACATCGGCAGTATGACTGACACCTTTAAATTCGAGTCTAACAGCACCAGGTTCACTGATAGATACAATTTTTGTGTATATGCCTTTCCCTCTATAGGCAGATAATCTGGGGTGCTGTTCCCAACAACCTGGTACTGAAAGTTTATAGGAATGATTCTCGTCTGCAGTTGTAAAATTCCACAATCCCTCCAGCTCATTTTCTTTTCTAATCTTGTGCTGTTCAAATAACCTAATCATTTTTAAAATCTCCTTTTCGTTAGATATCTACAATACGTCAATTTTATTACATGTATTAATTATATGACATTGACAGAATCTCGACAATAATATATTATATGCGTTAACTGATATATACAATTATGGAGGAAAGTTATGGAGATTGTTAAAATTGGAAGCAATAGCTTCCATGATATGAATTTTAGAGTTGAACGAATGAATGGATACCCTTATTATCTATTTCTTCTTGTAAAGACGCCGGCTAGGTTTATTCTGCAGGGTGAAGAGATAATTGCTGAAAGTAATTCAGCAATTATCTATGATATAAATTATCCTCACGTTTATTCATCTTACCATAGTAATTATATCAATGATTGGATACATTTTGAAGAAGTTAAGGGAAGAGATTTTTTTTCATCCCTTAAGCTACCACTTAACAAGGTCATGAAAATATATGATGCCTCTTTCATATGTGATATGATAAGACTCATGCAAAAAGAGTATTACTCTGTGAATACAAATAAGTCATATACTAGTAGTTTATTATTACAGACTATGTTTGTTAAGCTGAGTGAAGTAGTTTGTAATGGTAATGAGAAAACCTATGTAAATCTTCATTATGCGAAACTGGTTAGTCTACGTAATGAAATATATAATAGACCAGGATACAAGTGGACAATGAAAGATATGGCTGTAAAATTAAATATCAGTTCGGTACATCTGCAAAAGATTTATCGTGAAACCTTTGGGATTTCATGTATTACTGATGTAATAAAATGTAGGATCAATTATGCCAAAGATATTCTAGCAAAGACTCAAATGACCATAAAGGAAGTAGCAGATATATGTGGATACAATAATGATGTACATTTTATGAGGCAATTTAAAGATATTGTAGGCGTTACGCCAACAGAGTATAGAATTCGTAGTCAAAATCATCATTCAAATGATATATTTTAAGCAGTGATGATTTTGGAATTAATAACCCCGACATTAAAGTCAGGTTCTGTATTACACAATCATGAAATAATATTATGCAGATTGACTAATCATAATTTAAAATTAGATTTTTACACTCTAATTAAATATGATAGCAACATAAAACAAAGCCTTATTACTCAGAATTTATTCCATAGAACTCTAAAATTAGTGCAATTATATTGGTGGTAATGCTATAAATTCTAGACAATTTTTCGGAAAAAATATATTGTGTACTGTTATTTATACATAAAAGACCTAAAGAAAATGTAGTTACATCTAAAAAAAAGTAATTATATATAAATTCTATAAGGTTTATAGTATACATATAGCTTAAGAAAAAACGAAAGGATGCAATATGAAAAAGAAAAATGGAGTTTTGTATGAATTTAAGAAAAATGCCTTTCTCTATGGGATGACCATACCAGGAATAATTTTAGCGTTGCTATTTAGTTATATACCTATGGGAGGGCTAATCATTGCATTTCAGAAATATTCACTTAGAACTGGATTAAAAAGCCCATTTGTAGGATTGGATAATTTTAAATTGTTATTGGATAAAAGCATTTTTTCGGGAATAAGCATTGCGCTTAGAAATACAATAATGCTTAATCTTCTCTTTATTATTTCTACAACTGTTATGTCAATTATTCTGGCAGTTGCCTTTAGTGAAATGAAAGCAAAAAAATATGCCAGTATAACACAGTCCTTATCAATATTACCATATTTTTTATCCTGGTCAGTTATTGCATTAATACTTGATATGTTTATCAATCCAAGTACAGGAATGCTAAGAGGTGTTGATATAGAATTTTACACCAATGCAAGTATATGGAGACCAATGCTGATTTTACTTAGAATATGGCAGGGAGCAGGATATTCAGCTATTGTTTATCTGGCGACTATTACAGGTATTGATACTCAGATTATTGAAGCTGCGGAAATTGACGGAGCAAATAAGTGGAGGAGAATTCTTCATATTACACTTCCTATATTAAAGCCTACAATTATTTTGTTGACACTTTTTAGCGTGGGAAGAATCTTCTATGGTGATTTTGGCATGATATATGCTTTGATTGGAGATAAATCTGCATTATATCCTACTACCGATACAATTGATACATATGTATATAGAATGATGCGTCAAATGCAGAGATATGATATAACTGCAGCCATCGGCCTTCTTCAGTCAGTTGCTGGGCTTATATTTGTAGTTGGGGCTAATAAACTAGCGAAAAGATTTGAGCCAGATTCGGCTATATTTTAGGAGGTTAGAATATGAAATTTAAACATAAAAAGAATAAAAGTACCAGTGATATAATTCTGGTAGCTATTTGCTATCTAGTGGGAACGTCATTTGCAATACTATGTTTGGCTCCTTTAATATATCTAGTATCTGGCTCTTTAAGTTCAGAAGCATTAATGTTAAGGGGTAATCTAAAGCTGATACCTACTGGGTTTACAACGCTAGCTTATAAAACAATATTTTCAGGTGATCAAATCTTTAAATGTTATGGAGTATCTATTGGAACAACAGTAGTTGGAACCATTGCAAGTTTGGTGTTTTCTTCCTTTTTTGCTTATCCCTTGTCGACAGGCAGACTAAAATATGGAAGTAAAATCAATTTATTTATATATTTTACTATGATTTTTAGTGGAGGTTTGGTACCAACTTTTCTATGGTATACCCAAGGGCTTCATTTAGCTAATACATATCAAGTATTAATACTTCCATCACTCTTAATACCTTGGAATATGTTTTTGCTACGTAATTTCTTTAAAGCAATTCCAGCTTCACTGGCTGAGTCTGCGAGAATTGATGGTTGTGGAGAACCAAGTATATTGTTTCGAATTATTTTACCCTGTTCAAAACCAGCATTAGCGACTGTAGGTTTGTTTTATGCATTGGGTTACTGGAATGAATGGTACAGGGTTATGTTATACAACTCAGCGGATCGATCCAAATGGACACTACAATTTCAGATTATGAAGATGATGAATGAAATTGCTACTATTAAAGCTATGGCAGCACAGGGAGTTAGCATTGAAGGTATGTCAGTTCCTACAACTACTATGAAATTGGCAACAGCAGTATGCACCATCGGGCCAATAGTACTTGCATATCCTTTTGCGCAAAAATACTTTACATCAGGTATACTTGTAGGTTCTGTTAAGGAATAATGATATCTCTACTTTCTGTAAGTACAGAGGGTATTGTATATAAAAATTAGGTAATTGCGAAACAAGTTCGCAATTCTGATTGAAAACAAGGATAAAATCCTGCAATGCAGGATACCTAAGAAGATATCTGAAAGCTTCTAATTTTTAGCATAACAAATAAGCCTCATAAAGTTATGAAGTAAATAAGTTCTATGCAATGAGTGGTTTTAGACTTAGTATGTATTGGTGTTGATGTATCTTGTCAGCAACCACTACAGTGACCAATTGAGCAATACCGGAAAGCAAAAGATCTGCGTGGAGTGTTTTTTCATTCTGGGTTTTACGCCCAGCAATGCAGAAACTGTCCTTAAAGTGATTGATGGATTTTTCAACATTAACACGTATTTTATAGGTATCAACCCATTCGTTTGAACCA
>JBKEAO010000176.1:0-27293 GCA_047972335.1 Anaerocolumna sp.
AACCAAGATCAGGGTAATTATGCAGCCATTAAAGTCCTCTCCAAGGGGTGGAATTTACAACTTCCGAAAAAAGACCAGTAAATTCGATTCCTTAATTGCATGCACAAAAATCTCAAAAATCTTGGTTAATGGTTATATTATAGTCCTATTTTTCACCAAATACAATCATTTAAATAATACTTCTTAGTATTATTCCAAGAGCAGTGGAATTTAATCTTGCAAAGTGGAATTTAACTTTTCAACTGACCATTAATTCATATCTATAATCATCCAGCCCTAGAAATGTAACGGTATTAAAAGCGCTCTATAAAATATAATGCATATTAAGAGGCAACAATATTTTGTTTCGCTACCTCTTAATTGATCAAACCCTTAATAAGGGATTTTTAAGTAATTCCTAGTATATATGGCGGCATAATGACACTTACATGTTTCTAATTGTTAATATGATTCCAACAAAGTGATAAGATCTGAAGGTAATAAAGGCTTGCTAAAAATATATCCTTGAATCATATCACATTTTTTTTGTCTGAGAACCTTGAGCTGGTCAGTGGATTCAACGCCCTCGGCAATTACTTCTAAGTCTATATTGTGTGCCAAGCGTATAATGGCGTCAGCAACATAGGAATCTTTTTTACTATTACTTATATTATCGATAAAACTCTTATCAATTTTCAAGGTATTGATAGGCATGTTAGTAAGGTAATTCAAAGAGGAATAACCTGTACCAAAGTCATCCAAAGAGATACGTACTCCAATATCTTGTAAGTCCTTTAATAGTGAGGAAACATCACTGATGGAAGAAACGATGATACTTTCTGTTATTTCTAATTCTAATTTATTTGGTGCTAAATCAATTTCTGCTAAAATAGTTTGAATCATATCTATAAATCCAGCTCGTTTCATTTGAACAGATGAAATGTTTACAGAAACAACAAAATCTTCATATCCAAGATCTTCTAAAGACTTATTAAAGCGGCAAGCTTCTCTTAAAATCCATTCACCAAGCTCGATAATTAGGCCACTCTCTTCGGCAATGGGAATAAATTCTTTGGGAGAAATGTTACCTAATTTTTTACTTTGAATACGCATTAGGGCTTCAAAACCGACTATTTTATCATCAGTGGTACCAACTTGAGGTTGATATTTGATGGATATTTCACCTGTTTCAATGGCTTGTCTTAAAACTTCAAGAATTAGGGTGCTACGATTTAGTTCATCCTCCATGGTTTTGTCAAATAGGGTATACTTTGATTTACCTGTATCTTTTGATTTATACATTGCTATGTCAGCATTTTTAATTAAGGTTTGGCAAGTAAAACCATTCTTTGGATATAAAGCAATACCAATACTCATAGAAACATGAAGAATTTCTCCATTTAAATTAAAAGGTGATTTAAAAGACTCTATTATGGATTGCGCAAATTCTAAAACTTCTTCTTCAACGTGAAGATTCTCTCTAAATATCAAAAATTCATCTCCACCAGCACGCGCTAAGATGTCAGCTGGGTTTATGTGGGACTGTAGTTTGGTTGCTGTCTGATTTAATAAAATATCACCGTAATCATGCCCTAAGGTATCATTAATTGTTTTAAAGTTATCTAAATCCACAAAGTAGACTGCGTGGATGGTATCAGCCCCAGGTGAAGAGCTAAGGGCTGAGTTCATTCTGTCTATGAAAGCCATTTTGTTAGGTAACTGGGTTAAAACGTCATGATAGGCAAGGTATTCGATTCGGTCGTAATTGGACCTAAGCTCTTCTTCATTGGTTACAAGTTCTTCGTGTATGGCAGAAAGTTCATTGTAGTTGCCCTTGATTATGTGGAGCATTTTATTAAAACTTCGGGATAATTCCCCAAATTCATTCTTTTGTTTTACATTAGATTGGACATCTAAATCACCATCAGAAGCGGTTCTCATGGCATCTTTTAATTCTATGATAGGACCTGTATATGCATTAGCAATTTTATCACTTATTAAAATGAGGAATAATACCAATACTATAACAGTCCATATTAAAACGTAAAAAATAATTCTTGTAAGATATATGATTTCTGATACACTTTGTTTTACTAAAAGTACCCAGTCTAATTCAGGTATTACAGTATAACCATACGCATTTTCCTCAGATTCATATTTGTAAATAAAGCTATCTGATTTAGAAATAGTTCCGCTATAATAATGATTGATTAAACTTTTTAGTTTGTCATTATTAATATTGGTTCCTATTAATTTTTGATTAGGATGGAAAATGATTTCCCCTTTTTTATCAAGTACCATTCCAAAACCAGTATCACCTATCACAATTGCATTTAAGAAATCCTTAAAATGAGAGATGCTAATAGTGCTGACGATATAACCTATAATGGTTTGATCAGTGGAATTATCAAATATGGGGCATCCAATTTCAATGCAATAGATTTTCGACTTTTCATTACTAGGTTTGTATTTTATTAAGCCACTTACACCATTGGCATTTTCAGAGGTGGCATTAATATAGTACAAGGTTACGCTATCGGAATAGTCTTTACCCACCATTGCTTCATCAGAGCTAGAGATGGCAATTTTATCTTGGTTATAAATAGTAATATTCATAGAGGAGGGATACATTTCATATCTTGTATGCAAAAGATTTGTAACTTCATCATATCCTGCAGAATATTTTTTGGTACGAACAAGTGATTGAATCATACTGCTACTTACCAACTCTTTTACTTGCTCTTGAATAGAGAGAAGATTAATTTCTGTTTGCTGATTCTGAACCAATGACACAAGGCCGTGACTATTGGTTTGTGCAAGCTGTTCTAAATTATCTTGTTTTATAGAGATAAGTTTATCCGAGATGATAAAATATGTAAGTGCAGACAATAATAAAATGGGCACAATTGAAAAAACTAGTAATGTAATTCGCAGACTGCTTTTAATCGACATAATAATCTTCTTTCCTCTGTAATTATTTAACATTTTATCAAATTTTGTTTCATTATGCAATAAATATTAATTAAAATTAAGATATTTTTAGTAACAATTTTAGTTAATAGAAATTTTAGTTGAAAATCCTTACTTTTATGGTTATACTTGTAGCATTAGGTGTTATTTACTAAATTAATATAAGTTAGAACGGAGAAACATATGTATAGGTTAATATGCAGGGACGGGAGAGCAAAACGGGGGGAATTTGAGACCGTTCATGGCACCATCCAAACCCCAGTATTTATGAATGTGGGTACTGCGGCAGCAATAAAAGGCGGAGTTTCTACTATGGATTTACAGGATATGAAAACCCAGGTGGAATTATCCAATACGTACCATTTGCATGTAAGGACTGGAGATAAGGTTATAAAACAACTGGGAGGCCTTCATAAATTTATGGTATGGGACAAGCCTATTCTTACTGATTCTGGAGGGTTCCAGGTATTTTCACTGGCTGGACTTAGAAAGATTAAAGAAGAAGGCGTTTATTTTAATTCTCATATTGATGGAAGAAAGATTTTTATGGGACCAGAGGAAAGTATGCAAATTCAATCAAATCTTGCTTCAACCATAGCAATGGCATTTGATGAATGTCCACCCCATCCTGCCACTAGAGAATACATGCAAAATAGTGTGGATCGGACCACAAGATGGCTTAACAGATGCAAAGCGGAAATGAAGCGTTTGAATGGGCTAGAGGATACCATCAATAAGAACCAGATGTTATTTGGAATCAATCAAGGTGGAACTTTTGAGGATATCAGAATAGAACATGCCAAGCGAATCTCTGAACTTGACTTAGATGGTTATGCACTTGGAGGACTTGCTGTTGGAGAATCTCATTCTGAGATGTATCGTATTATTGAAGAAACAGTTCCTTATTTACCTGTAGAAAAGCCAACTTATCTTATGGGTGTTGGTACACCGGAAAATATACTAGAGGCTGTTGATAGAGGTGTTGATTTCTTTGATTGTGTTTATCCAGCTAGAAATGGTAGACATGGGCATGCTTATACAAATCATGGTAAAATGAATTTGATGAATGCAAAGTATGAATTAGATGCTAGGCCCATTGAAGAAAATTGTGGTTGTCCTGCTTGTAAACACTATAGTAGAGCTTATATCAGACATCTTTTAAAAGCCAAAGAAATGTTAGGACTTCGATTACTTGTAACTCATAATTTGTATTTCTATAATAATATGATGGAAGAAATAAGAGACGCCATTGAAGGAAACAGATATCAAATATATAAAAAGAGTAAGTTAGAAGGCTTTGCCAAAGGTGAAGCTTAAATAAATATTTTCAGGAGGATTTATGAAAAATTTAATTTTTTTAACAGAACCAGCAGGTACAATGGGATTAGCATCAATGATTATATGGATCGTTGTAATGGGTGCGGTATTTTATTTTATGGCAATACGTCCACAGAAAAAACAGCAAAAAGCAATGCAGGCATTAATTTCTACCCTAGAGGCTGGAGATAGTGTACTTACTACCAGTGGATTTTATGGAGTTATCATTGATGTTATGGACGAAGTTGTTATCGTTGAATTTGGTAATAACAAAAACTGTCGTATACCAATGAAAAAAACTGCAGTGGTTGAAGTTGAAAAGCCAGGTGCTCAGACTGCAACAAAAGAAAGTGAAAAGTAAAGAATATAGACAAAAGGGAATATTACAGATTAGCTTAAAGTAGCTATTGTAATATTCCCTATTTTTCTTTTTTATAGTCTTTTTTCTAATTCTTCTAAAATGGTATAAGGAACTTTTAGATTGCCTTTACCAGTGCCAATATCAAGGTGAGGTTTATTTGCTCCATGAAAATCAGAACCACCCGATATGCCTAAACCATACTTGTTGGCAATTCGTCTTAGATGACCTTCATCAAATCCAGTATTTGAGGAGTAAATTGCTTCTATTCCATCTAAACCTAAAGCAGAAAGAAAGGATACCAATTCTTCGACTCCTTTTAAGTCATATTTGTATAAAAGAGGATGAGCTAATATAGCTAGCCCCTTAGCACCGTGTATTAATGTAATTGCCTCTTTGGGACTTAGGTATTCTCTGGCAACGTAGTAAGGTGAATCATCATTTAAATACTTCTGAAATGCCTCCTGATTAGACTTAGTAAATCCATGTTCAGTCATATATTTTGCAAAGTGGGCTCTTGTTAAAACTGCTTTACCTTCTGTACTTCTCATTTTTTCTATAGTAATATCTATACCTGCATTTCTTAAGTTTTCTGCCATTTTTTCGTTACGAGAATCTCTGTTTAGAATGGCATTTTGTAATGCATGATCTAATTCCTTATTATCTGGGTCTACAAATAATCCGAGAAGATGAATGTCTCTATTTTTATAGGAAACAGAAATTTCTGTTCCTGGTATAATTCGAAGGGGGGTTTTTGTATTGGAATGAAAGAGAGCAGCCCCTCTAGCCTCTTTTAGACCAGATATTGTATCGTGATCTGTCAATGCAATAGCTTTAAGTTCTTTGGCTATGGCTAAATTCACTACTTCTGTAGGGGATAAAGTACCGTCAGAAGCATTAGAATGAACGTGTAAATCTATATAATCCATTTATATTTCCTTTCATGATATAATAAGGTAACCAAAATGGGCTAACTTATATTGTACGAAGTATGGTTAATTATATCATTATCTACTCTATAAGTATATCCTTCCTTTTTAAGGATTGAAAGATATTCACCATTAGTAACTTTTGATCAAGTAGAAGGGTGGGTGATTTAGTTTTGCAGGAAGTTTGCATTTTAATTTAAACTTAATAGAATATCCTATATGGGAATGTAATATATTACACTATAAAGATATACGGAGGTGTGTATGGACAGAGTAATACACCGTAATTCCAAAGTAATGACCATATTAAAAGATTTATTATTCTCCTACATAATAACGGGATTACTACTAATGCTGGTGGCATTTCTAATGCTAAAGCTAGATATTAGTAATAAAGTGTTAAGTGGAGCAATTGTTGCAATCTATGTTATATCAACGTTTGTAGGTGGCTTTTTACTTGGAAAGAGTGCTGAACATAAGAGATTTTTGTGGGGACTTTGTTTGGGAGGATTATACTTTATTGTAATGCTCTTACTTTCTATTATCATTCATTCTTTTGTCGGAATGGAAATGTCTGGTTTGGTGAAGGGACTGCTTATGTGCCTTATGGGAGGCATGTTAGGTGGAATGATTAGTTAAAAAAATGCTTTTCATCTGAAAAACTGTGTGGTATAATATCCAATGGATTCTTGTCGAAATAAGACATTCATGATAATGAAGGAGGCAGCTTTATGAAACGTATTAAAACTTTAAATACTAGAAATTTAAAGGATACAATGAAAAAAGGCGGATGTGGCGAATGTCAAACTTCTTGCCAATCAGCATGCAAAACTTCCTGTACTGTAGGAAATCAGAGCTGTGAAAACCAATAGTAATTAAGTACGAAGTACATAATATTAATTTATTGGATTAACATGTATTTATAAGCAGCGTCTTAAGGCCGCTGCTTATTCACTGTCTATCAACTATTTCTAAGTAATGATATGAATAAGGACAGGCAATTACAAAGACTTTTACTCCTTTGGAATTTCCTGTGTTTGCATAGAAGTATTGAAGCAGAAGGGAGAAACTTTGGTACATCAATATAAAAATAACGGATATAATATGGTGCTAGATGTAAACAGTGGAATGGTCCATGTTGTAGATGATCTAGTTTATGATATGATAGAATTATATAATAAGAAAGAAAGAAATAAGGATCATTTGATTTCTAAGGAAGCAAAAGAAGAAATGATCAAAAGCCTTATGCTGAATGAGGCAAAATATATGGAGTTACTAGAAGAAGATAGAAGTTTAGAAGGTTTACATACTGCAATTACAGAAACAATTGAAGATGTAGAACAATTAATCAAAGATGGTGCACTTTTTACAGAGGATATTTATGAAAAGTATATTTCTGACTTTAAGTCTAGATCAACTGTTGTGAAGGCCTTATGTCTACACATTGCTCATGACTGTAACTTGGCATGTCGCTATTGCTTTGCAGAAGAGGGTGAATATCACGGAAGAAGAGAATTAATGACTTATGAAGTTGGTAAACAAGCCCTAGACTTTTTAATTGCTAATTCTGGAAAACGTAAAAATCTTGAGGTGGATTTCTTTGGTGGAGAACCACTTATGAACTTTGACGTGGTTAAAAAACTTGTGGAATATGGTAGGGGGCTAGAAGAAACTCATAATAAAAAGTTTAGATTTACTTTAACAACCAATGGAATTTTATTAAATGAAGATATCATGGAATTTGCGAATAAGGAAATGAGTAATGTAGTATTAAGCATTGATGGAAGAAAAGAAGTCAATGATTTTATGAGACCTTCTAGAAATAAGAAGGGAAGCTACGATATTATCATACCTAAATTTGCAAAGCTAGCAGAGAGTAGAAATCAAAACAATTATTATGTTAGAGGTACTTTTACCCATCATAATCTGGACTTTGCTAAGGACGTGTCCCATCTTGCAGAACTTGGATTTAAACAAATTTCTGTTGAGCCAGTAGTTGCTTTGCCAGAAGAAGAATATGCAATTAAGCAGGAAGATTTACCTACTATTTTTGAAGAGTATGACAAGCTAGCAGCATATATCCTGAAGGAAGAGAAGAAGGGGAACCGTTTTAACTTCTTCCACTTTATGATAGATTTATCTGGTGGACCTTGCGTGGCAAAACGTTTATCTGGATGTGGTTCAGGTACAGAATATCTTGCTGTAACACCATGGGGTGATTTATATCCTTGTCATCAGTTTGTAGGAGAAGAAGAATTCCTAATGGGTAATGTATTTACAGGCGTTAAGACAGAAGAACTAAGAGAAGAATTTAAGTGCTGTAATGTTTATGCCAAGGATCAGTGTAGAGAATGCTTTGCTAAGTTTTACTGTAGCGGTGGCTGTGCAGCCAATTCCTTTAAATTCCATGGAAGCATTCAAGATACTTATGATATCGGATGTGAGATGCAGAAAAAACGTGTGGAGTGTGCGTTGATGCTGCAAGCTGCAAGAGCAGAATAAACAAATCCTTGACCCAAAAAGTAAATGAAATAAAACCTGCCTTGTAGATTTATAAGGTGGGTTGTTATTTTTTAGAAAGGCACAATATGAAAACTGAACGTTGGGTATTAAAGAATAAAAAAGCTGATTTTAAAGCACTATGTTCTAAGCATAATATCAGTGAAGTATTAGCCAGACTATTAACCAATAGAGATATTCTAAATGACAATGAGATAGCACATTTTTTAGCCCCAGATCTTAAATACCTTCACGCTCCAACTTCTATGAAGGATCTAGAGAAAGCCTGTAATATTCTAAAAGAAAAAATAGAAGCGGGCAAAAGAATCCGTATTGTTGGAGATTATGATGTGGACGGAGTGGCCTCAACGTATATATTATATCATGGTTTAACTGCTCTAAATGCTATGGTAGACTATGAAATACCTGATCGAATAAAAGATGGATATGGTATTAATTCAAATATTATTGAAGAGGCAGCAAAAGAGGGCGTTGATACGATTGTGACCTGTGATAACGGCATTTCAGCCTTAGATCCTGTGAAAATAGGAAAAGAGCTAGGAATGACAATGATCATAACTGATCATCATGATATTCCTTATGTTTTTGAAGGTGAAGAAAAGATATATAAAATTCCACATGGTGATGCAGTGGTTAATATGAAACGACAGGATTGCAATTATCCCTTTAAATCTTTATGTGGTGCTGGTGTGGCGTTTAAATTGATACAAGCTCTTTTTGAAATATTTGAAAAAGAACAAGAGGAGGCTTTGGTATATCTTGAAATTGTATCCATTGCTACAATTTGTGATGTAATGGATTTAAAGGATGAGAACAGAGTTTTTGTAAAGAAAGGCATAGAAAGACTGAAATCTACTAAAAACCTTGGACTGAGGGCACTTTTTCAAGTGAACAATATTCCTTTAGATGCTATTACTTCCTATCATTTGGGATTTGTTATAGGACCTTGTTTAAATGCTTCTGGTAGGCTGCAGTCTGCTAAGATTGGTTTAAAACTACTCCTTAGTGATACCATAGAGGAAGCAAATAGATTGGCAGTTGAGTTAAAGGCACTGAATGATACTAGAAAAGATATGACCATGAAAGGGGTTTTACAAGCGATTGATTTGGTGGAGACTACAAGTTTAAAAGAGGATAAGATACTTGTGGTTTATCTAAAAGATTGCCATGAAAGCCTAGCAGGCATTATTGCGGGAAGGTTAAAAGAAAGATATCATAAGCCAGCAATCGTTCTAACTGATTCAGAAGATGGTATCAAAGGGTCAGCAAGGAGTATAGAAGTTTGTAATATATATGAAGAACTCACAGGCTCTAAAGACTACCTTCTTAAGTTTGGCGGACATCCAATGGCAGCGGGAATGTCCTTAGAAACAACGAGTTTACATAAATTTCGTGAAAGTTTAAACACACATACCAAGTTAACCACAGAAGATTTGATTCCTAAAATATCTATTGATGTTTTACTTCCCTTTGGGTATTTAAGTGAAGAGCTTGTGATAGAATTAAAAAGAATGGAACCCTTTGGAAAGGCTAATCCGAAACCTTTATTTGGTGAAAAGAATCTTTTGATTCAAAAAGCTGTTGTTTTGGGCAAAAATGCAAATGTTCTAAAACTAACCCTTATCAATCCCTATGGAAGGACCATGGATTGTATGTATTTTGGAGATGTAAATGAATTTTTAGAAGGACTAAATGAAACCTATGGAGAAGAAGAGGGTAATAAAATCTTCCAAAACAGAGAGAATAAAGTTAGATTATCCATAACATACTATCCTGATATAAATGAATACAATGGTAAAAGAACCCTGCAAGGGGTGATCCAAAACTATATGTTTTTGTAACCCCCAGTAAACATAAACCTTAAGGAATTAATGACTAAACTTATATACTTAAAGAGGATTTTTATTCATTTTATATATTTTTTTGAATGCAGTAACAATAATTAATTTAGATAGATGAAATAAATTGATAATTATATTAATAAATGATATAATATTTTTTGGTATTGAAGTACCTTATAACGTAAATTTATATGAGAAAGAGGCTTAAGCAATGAAAAAAGTAGAGGAATATATAAGAAGCATACCAGATTTTCCGGAGGAAGGTATTATATTTCGTGATGTTACAAGTGTTTTACAAGATAAAGACAGCTTGAAGTTATCAATTGATGAGATGCAAGCATTTCTTAAAGACGTTGATATAGATGTAGTTGTTGGACCTGAATCCAGAGGATTTATATTTGGTGTGCCAATTGCTTACAATTTAAATAAAGCATTTGTTCCTGTAAGAAAAAAAGGAAAGCTTCCATGTGAAACAATTGAAATGGAGTATTCATTAGAATATGGCACAGCTGTAATTGAAATGCATAAGGATTCTATCAAACCAGGTCAAAAAGTTGCGATTGTGGATGATCTATTAGCTACAGGTGGCACGGTTGAAGCGATAACCAAACTAATTGAAAGTCTTGGTGGTATTGTTGTTAAGATTATTTTCCTCATAGAATTAGAAGGGCTTCATGGACGTGATAAAATAACAAAGTATGATGTTGATGCAGTTGTAAAATACGAGGGCAATTAAGTAACATATGAGATAGTGACTTTTAGTGTTTCATAGTATGATATGGCTGAATAGTTACGATTTTTCTTGAAAATATAACACAAGCGATTTAAATATTACATTTATATAAGATGATATAAAACATAATATAGAGGTTGTTACAAACCAGTAAAAAACTTTGATAAAGGAATCATGATGAGTATTCTTTAATCAGAGATACTGGTTTGAACAGTCTCTTTTTGTTTATAATAAAATAATAAATATATATGAAACATAATTTCGCTATATGATATATTAAGATTTACTTTATCGTGGGACTATTCAGTGACCTTTATGCTTTGGGTTAAATAGTAACGACAAAAGATAGCAAGATATGTCATAATTCAATAAAGGAATTGATTTTTTATAATAGATTGATTATAATAAAAGGATAAACTTTAAACAGGGTGGTGATTTCATGGAAATTAAGGCAAAAGCCTTTGGAATGGGTAATGAAAAGAATAAAAAAAATATAGAGATAAATCCTCCTTCAGACTTTACAAGTGCTGAAGAATTGTATCAATTATTAATTAATATTGTGGAAAGTTATCATCCATCTGCTGATATTTCCATGATTGAAAAAGCATATCATATCGCAAATGATGCTCATAAGAATCAATTAAGAAAGTCTGGTGAGCCTTATATCATACATCCGTTATGTGTTGGAATTATCTTAGCTGAACTTGAACTAGATAAAGAGACCATAGTTGCAGGACTTTTGCATGATGTTGTAGAAGATACTGTGTGTACAGTAGAAGAGATTTCAAAAGAATTTAATGAAGAAATTGCTTTGTTAGTAGATGGTGTAACAAAGCTTACCCAATTAAATTACTCGAAAGATAAAGTAGAAATACAGGCTGAAAATCTTAGAAAAATGTTTTTAGCCATGGCTAAGGACATTCGCGTCATCTTAATAAAATTAGCTGACAGACTTCATAATATGCGGACCATGCAATATCAAACGCCTATTAAACAAAAAGAAAAATCCAGAGAGACCATGGACATTTATGCTCCAATAGCTCAAAGACTGGGTATTTCCAAAATTAAAATTGAACTAGATGATTTGTCCCTTAAATATTTAGAACCTGAGGTATACAAGGAATTGACAGAAAAAATCAATTCTAGAAAAGGTGAGAGGGAAGAGATTATAAGCAGTATTGTAGAAGAAGTTTGCTACCATATAAAGGATGCAGAAATTGAGGCAAAAATTGATGGTAGGGTTAAGCACTTTTTTAGCATATATAAAAAGATGGTGAACCAACATAAAACATTAGATCAAATCTATGATTTATTTGCAGTGCGTATCGTTGTGGAATCAGTAAAAGATTGTTATGCTGCTTTAGGCGTTATACATGAGATGTATAAACCAATCCCAGGCAGATTTAAAGATTATATAGCCATGCCAAAACCGAATATGTATCAATCCCTTCACACCACGTTAATAGGTCCTGGGGGGCAACCTTTTGAGATTCAGATTAGAACCTATGAAATGCATCGAATTGCTGAATACGGTATCGCTGCTCATTGGAAGTACAAAGAAGGAGCTGATGGTAAGAATACAAGGGATACGGAAGAGGCGAAACTTACCTGGCTTAGACAAATATTAGAATGGCAAAGAGATATGTCTGATAATAAGGAATTTTTAAGCCTATTAAAAAGTGATTTAGACCTATTCTCGGAGAATGTGTATTGTTTTACTCCAACTGGAGATGTGAAAAACTTACCCAATGGCTCAACACCGATTGATTTTGCATATAGTATTCATAGTGCAGTTGGTAACAAAATGGTAGGCGCTAGAGTAAATGGAAAATTAGTCAATATAGATTATGTCATTCAAAATGGAGATAGAATTGAGATTATAACTTCTCAAAACTCTAAAGGCCCTAGCAGAGATTGGCTTTCTTTGGTAAGAAGCACCCAAGCTAAGAATAAAATTAATAACTGGTTTAAGACAGAGCTAAAAGAAGACAATATCACGAGAGGAAAAGAAATGATCATCGCCTATTGTAAGACCAAGGGGATCGTTTTAAGTGATTTGTTAAAGACCGAATTTATGAGCAAAGTCATGTCAAAGTATGGATTTCGTGATTGGGATTCCATATATGCAGCTGTAGGCCATGGCGGTTTAAAAGAAGGTCAGGTCATTAATAAGCTAAAAGATGAATATGATAAAAAGCATAAAAAAGAAATTACAGATGAAAAAGTATTAGAAAGTATAACTGAAATAAAAGAAAGTAAGCATTTGGGTGGTAAAAAATCTAAAAGCGGTATTGTGGTGGAAGGAATTCATGACGTAGCTGTAAGATTTTCAAAGTGCTGTAGTCCTGTTCCAGGTGATGAAATAGTTGGATTTGTCACAAGAGGAAGAGGGGTGTCTATTCATCGTACAGACTGCGTTAATTTAATGAATCTATCTGAAGAAGACCGAGCTAGGTTAATAGAAGCAGAATGGAATATACCTGCTGATAAAGTTCATGGTGAATTATATGCAGCTGAGATTAAAATATATGCAAACAATCGTAATGGGGTATTAGTTGATGTTTCTAGAATTTTTACAGAGAATAAAATTGATGTTACCTCTATGACGGTAAGAACCAGTAAACAAGGGACAGCTACCATTAGTGTCGGTTTTGAGATTAACGGTGTGGAACAATTAAGATATATTATAGCAAAACTTCGAAGTATAGAAAGCGTCTTAGATATTGAACGTACCACAGGTTAATGGGAGTATTCTATGAGAATTATTACATTAGTATTAGGTCCAGTAAGGACTAATTGCTACTTATTGATAAATGAAGATACAAAAGAAACGATAATAATAGATCCAGCAGATAATGCTTTAGCCATTAAAAATAAGATAAAGAGTGAAGAACTAACGCCAGTGGCGATTTTACTAACCCATGGACATTTTGATCATATTATGGCCGCAAAAGAAGTTGCTGATGAGTATGACATCTTAATCCATGCCTTTCATGAAGAATGGGAGCTACTAGGAGATGTTAAGTTAAATGCAGGCTATCTAGTTAGATCAGATGTTACACTTACGCCTCATAAGGCTTTGAAGGATCAAGAAATAGTAAATATGGCTGGAATGAAGTTACAGGTAATTCATACCCCTGGGCATACAAGAGGAAGTGTTTGTTTTTATCATGAAGAATCACAAAATTTAATCAGTGGTGATACTTTGTTTTTAGAATCAGTAGGAAGAACGGATCTGCCTACTGGTAGTAGTGATACCTTAAATCATTCCTTATATGATATATTATTTAAATTACCAGATGCAACAAAAGTATATCCAGGACACGGTGAAGATACCACTATAGGCCATGAAAAAATGTCTACTGAGCTTTGGAGTTGAGTATGATAACAGTTGCAATGAATACAGATGAGTTTGAATATGATATATTCGGCTTAACAAAAGCCTTTTTCCCTGAACATGAGCTAGAAATAATCAGGGATTTAAAATCCGTCCCAAACGGAAGTTTATTGGACTATGTAATAAATGAGATGTTCTTTTCCATATACTTTGACAATTCTTTTATAAGAATACAGGCTCAATCAAACACATCAGTGCTTTTTTATGAAGACATACCATGTGAACGACAAAATAAACCCGTCTATAGAAATCAGCTAAAAAAGGCATTGTATCGTATGTATTATTTTTTGACTGGTAAAGAGCTTCTTTGGGGCACTTTAACGGGTGTTAGGCCAACTAAAATTGCATACGAAAAATTAGAAGCAGGCTTAAATGAAGAAGAAACACTACATTCCTTACAAGAAGATTATTATTTAAAAGGAGATAAGGCAAGATTAAGTCTTTTTGTTGCAAAAAGAGAATTGGAATTGCTTAGAGAATTAGATTATAGAAATGGCTATAGTATCTATATCGGAATTCCTTTTTGTCCAACCACTTGTCTGTACTGTTCCTTTACTTCATATCCGAAAGAAAAATATGAATCTATGATTGAGCCTTATTTAAAGGCTTTATATAAAGAAATTGATTACGCAAAGACTTGCTTTTCAAGCAAAAAATTAAGCACCCTATATATAGGTGGGGGCACACCAACCACCCTAACTGCTGAACAATTAGATGAACTTCTAGAAAAAATAAATCAATCCTTTCCCATGTCTTTTGTGAAGGAATTTACAGTTGAAGCAGGCAGGCCAGACAGCATTACAATGGAAAAACTTTTGGTTTTAAAAAAACATGGAGTTACAAGAATCTCTATTAATCCACAGAGTATGCAGCAAAAAACCCTTGATTTAATTGGTCGAAAGCATTCTATAGATGAAGTGATAAAGGCTTTTTATATGGCTAGAGAAGCAGGACATACCAATATTAATATGGATATCATCATTGGATTACCTGGAGAAACTTATGAGGATGTAGTGAATACCTTACAGGAAATAGATCGGTTAAATCCTGACAGTCTGACCGTTCATACCTTGGCATTAAAGCGGGCAGCAAGGCTGAATGTTGAAAAGAGTAAATATAGCGATACAAAGGAAAGTGATGCAGAACGGATGCTTTTGGCTACTTGGGAATATACTAAGAGTGCAGGGTACTTACCGTATTATTTGTATAGACAAAAAGCAGCAAAGAATCTGGAGAACACAGGGTATGCTAGATATGGTAAGGAAGGCTATTACAATATATTAATTATGGAAGAAAAGCAAAGTATTCTAGCCCTTGGTGCAGGAGGACTTTCTAAATTTATTTTTCATGATGAAAATAGACTTGAAAGAGTGGAAAATGTTAAGAGTTTAAAAGATTATATTGAAAGAATAGATGAAATGATTGAAAGAAAGAAACAGTTCCTTACTGCATACGGAGAATATTTATAATACATATATATTATAAGCAAAATCACGTTAACCTAATATTTTAATGATACGAAAGGATAACAATGTATCCAGAGGATTTGAAGGTATTATCTAATAATTTAGAGAATCAACCACAGTTAAGAGATGATTTAGAAGAAGCAATAGATCATGGGATACTAGTTAGTAAGTTAGCATTTCATTTGGCAAAAGAGATGGATTTACCAAAAGAATTTTGTTATGCAATGGCTGAAGCTGGGCTCCTACATGATATTGGAAAATTAAAGCTTGGTAAATATTTATATGGTAGAAAAAAGAATGCTTTAATAGTAGAAGAGATGAAATATATTAGGATGCATTCTACCCTTGGTTATAATATATTAAAAAAATTTAATTATAGCGAGGATGTTTGTGAAGGGGTACACCATCATCATGAGAATTATGATGGCTCTGGCTATCCCCATAATATTAAAGGTGAGAGCATTCCTCTTGGGGCAAGGATATTACGGATATGTGATGTCTATGCCACTCTGATTTCTGACAGAAGAAATCGTATTGCATTTGATCAAGAGACCGCCATTAAGTTAATGATTGAAGAAATTAAGAATTTTGACATGAAGATATTTCTTATTTTTGTTACCACTGTAAATAAGGAAGAATATAAGGACATTGAGAGCTTTATAAATTATCTAAATAGCAAGGAATTTACATGGAGCAATATACTTCATGATGGATATTATTAAACCACCACACCTGTGGATCAAGGTGTAGATAGTAGAAAGACTTATGATAAG
This sequence comes from Anaerocolumna sp., assembly GCA_047972335.1. Taxonomy (GTDB): domain Bacteria; phylum Bacillota; class Clostridia; order Lachnospirales; family Lachnospiraceae; genus Anaerocolumna. The sequence goes on from JBKEAO010000176.1 coordinate 16,284, forward strand.
TGACAGCGTGAAAAGTAATAGGTTTATATAGAAAAATAAAATTTATTATTGAAAGGTTGCCACTGTAAGATTCTATAAGATTCTTCATGCGTGGCAGTATCACAGTTCTGTGATATGCGATGGGTGTAAATATGAATTGTATCTTTGAATTAGAAGAAAAGGATTTTCATAAGTTTCTACGTGAAGTTGTTGAAAAATGTTCAAGAGAGTGCTTTTTAGAGTATGCAAGAACGCAGGAATTTTTGCAAAGATTACCCATGGAGTATGACGAGGTTAAGAATAGAATTTACTTATCCTTGCTCTCACATTGTATTACCAATCATATGCTATCACCTGATAATATAGAAATTTATTGTGAGGGCAATAGTACCGATTTACGTATTAAAAATAAAAATAAGCTGAGTAAATTTATTGATGTATTGATAGAACAAATATTTATAGATCATGACACCAATATTCATAATGATCGAAGATTCCATAAAGTGATTTATCATGAAATGGAGCTAGTGGTTCGCAATAACACTTCAATTGCATTAATAGCTATACAATTAGAAGATAAACTTATCATGAATCCTACATTAGAAATTAGTGAGCTGCATACATTTCAAAATGATATTCTAGAATTTATATCCATTGTAAAAAAGGGATTGGTCTATGGTACAGAGGAATTATATCGTATGCATGGCAAGGAATTTATGATCATATCAAAAGAACTGGATATAGAAGAAATAAGTAAAAGAGTTCATTCTATCAAGGAAGAAGTTATGAATACCTTGCAGAATATAGGCATATATTTTGGCATAACAAGAATAACGAGGGAGCAGCTCTTAAAGGACTATAATATAGTTACTTATCTGGAAAAAGTTGATCAAGAAGTTATACAATATAAGATGTGTCACTAATGGTTTGAACTTGTAATTTAAATAAAAAAGAATTATAATGATGTTAGGAAATCAGAGATGGATTAACCTAATTAAGACTTAAAAGGGGCTGTTGTAGAATTAGTTTGGTTTATCTAAAGGACTATTTTGCAACACCCCTTTCATTGGAAAGGAATAGAGTATGAAACAAAAAAACGCGTGGTTAAAATATGACGATAATGGAATCCAAGATATATTTGGATTTAATGAAGGATATAAAAAGTTTATATCCGACTGTAAAACTGAAAGAGAATGTGTATATGATATTGTAAGGCAAGCAAAAGAAGAAGGATATGTTGATTTAAAGGATTTAATCAATTCCAATACACCTGTCAAAACTGGAGATAAGGTTTATATGACTAACATGGATAAGGCAGTTGTATTATTTGTGATTGGAGATAAACCTCTAGAGGAAGGCTTAAAAATACTTGGTGCACATATTGATTCACCAAGAATTGATTTAAAGCAAAATCCTTTATATGAAGATACAGACATGGCACTTTTTGACACACACTATTATGGTGGTATTAAAAAATATCAATGGGTGACACTTCCTCTTGCTATACATGGTGTAGTGGTGAAAAAAGATGGGACAGTCATTCATGTTGTAATTGGTGAAGAAGAAAGTGATCCAGTAATTGGTATAACAGATTTATTGATTCATCTTGCTGCAAGTCAAATGGAAAAGAAAGCAGCGAAAGTAATTGAAGGTGAAGATCTTAATGTTTTAATTGGCAGCATGCCGGTTAAAGAAGAAGAAAAAGATGCGGTAAAAGCTAATATTCTCAGAATTCTTATGGATAAATACAACATTGAAGAAGATGATTTTATGTCTGCAGAATTAGAAGTAGTTCCAGCTGGAAAAGCAAGAGACTATGGAATTGATAGAAGTATGGTTATGGGTTATGGACAGGATGACAGAGTTTGTGCCTATACTTCCTTAAAGGCTTTGTTCGAAGTAAAAGAAACAGACAGAACTTGTGCTTGTATATTAGTTGACAAAGAAGAAATAGGTAGTGTTGGTGCTTCTGGTATGCATTCAAAATTCTTTGAAAATGTAGTAGCTGAGCTCCTAGCGTTACAAGGGGATTATTCAGAACTAAAAATCAGAAGAACTTTATCTAATTCTCATATGCTATCAAGTGATGTGAGTGCAGCCTTTGATCCTAATTATCCAGCTGTAATGGAGAAAAAAAACTCTGCTTACTTTGGAAAAGGTATGGTATTTAATAAATACACAGGAGCTAGAGGTAAATCAAGTTCTAATGATGCCAATCCTGAATATATGGCAAAGCTTAGAAAAGTGATGGAGGATAACGATATTTCCATTCAAACAGCTGAACTTGGTAAGGTAGATGAAGGCGGTGGCGGTACAATCGCATTCATTATGGCAAACTATAACATGGAAGTAATAGACAGTGGTGTTGCAGTATTAAATATGCATGCTCCTTGGGAAATTACTAGTAAGGTTGATATATATGAGACCTATAAAGGATATATAGCATTCTTAAAGGATATGTAAGGGAGGTTCCATGGTAAAACATATTGTGATCTGGCAACATGATGATAGATTTACAGCAGATGAAAAGACTTCCAATGGAACAAAGATTAAGGAGAGTCTAGAAGCACTAAAGGATATTATACCTGGTATTGTTTCGTTGAAAGTATATACAGATTTTTTACAGGATGAATCAGAGGATATCGTATTAGATAGTGTTTTTGAAAGTGTAGAAGCACTAGAACATTATCAGAATCATCCAGAACACATAAAAGCGGGATCATTTGTAAAAAGTGTTTTAAAGAACCGTAAATGTGTGGATTATATGGAATAAATTATTTATGCTTTTGATTCAAGTGTTAAGATGACCAATTAATTAGTATGTTATAAGTAAAGTGATATTACCTATTAGAATGTTTAAGAAACTTAGATGAGCATCTTTTAGAATGTTTAAGAAACTTAGATGAGCATCTTTTAGAATGTTTAAAGAAAAATTAGATGTCACACTTGGCACTTGAATCAAACATAAAACTTGACGAATTCTTCATCATGTTATAGTATACTGTAGGAATAATAAGAAAAGAGTTAGGAGACTGTCATGGCAGAATCGATGAAAGGCTTGCACAGAAGCCATAGATGTACAGAAGTAACTGAGGCAAATATTGGTCAGGAAGTTACTGTAATGGGTTGGGTACAAAAGAACAGAAATAAAGGTGGTATTATCTTTGTTGATCTTAGAGATCGTTCTGGACTTTTACAAGTAATATTTGAAGAAAATGATATTGGAGTGGAAGGCTTTTTAAAAGCGGAAAAGTTAAGGAGTGAATTTGTAGTTGCAATAGTAGGTAGAGTAGAGGCTAGAGCTGGAGCTGTGAATGAAAACTTAGCTACTGGCAAGATTGAAGTTAGAGCTACCAGTTTAAGGATTCTCTCAGAAGCTGAAACACCTCCTTTTCCTGTGGAAGAAGGAAGTAAGACCAAGGAAGAGTTAAGACTAAAATATAGATATCTTGATCTTAGAAGACCCGACTTACAAAAAAACTTAATTATGAGAAGTAAAGTTGCCACTTTAACAAGACAATTCTTAGCAGAGGAAGGGTTTTTAGAAATTGAAACTCCTATGCTTACAAAGAGTACTCCAGAAGGCGCTAGGGATTACCTTGTGCCAAGTCGTGTTCATCCAGGTAATTTTTATGCTCTGCCTCAATCTCCTCAGATTTTCAAACAGCTTTTGATGTGTTCAGGATATGATAGATATTTTCAGATTGTAAAATGTTTTAGAGATGAAGATCTACGTGCAGATAGACAACCAGAATTTACACAGATTGATATGGAGTTATCCTTTGTAGATGTGGAAGATGTTTTAGATGTGAATGAAAGACTTCTAAAGAAGATGTTTAAAGAAACCATTGACATAGATATTCCACTTCCTATAAAGAGAATGACCTACAAAGAAGCAATGGATCGATTTGGTTCTGATAAGCCTGATACTCGATTTGGAATGGAACTAAAAGACCTATCTGAAACTGTAAAAGATTGTGGATTCTCAGTATTTACAGGTGCTTTGGCAAATGGTGGATCTGTTAGAGGTATTAATGCAAAAGGCCAGTCAGATATGCCAAGAAAGAAAATTGATGCTTTGGTAGAATATGCAAAAGGATTTGGCGCAAAAGGACTAGCTTACTTAGCAATAGGAGCCGATCAGACGTATAAATCCTCTTTTCTTAAATTTATGACGGAAGAAGAAGTAGCTAATATTATTACAGTAATGGAGGCAGAACCAGGAGATCTACTTTTATTTGCAGCAGATGAAAATGATGTTGTTTATGATGTACTTGGAAATCTTAGACTTGAAATTGCTAGAAACTTAAATTTATTAAACAAAGATGTATACGAATTCTTATGGGTGACTGAATTCCCATTATTAGAATACTCAAAAGAAGAAAATAGATATACTGCAAAACATCATCCATTCACAATGCCAATGGATGAGGATTTAGAACTACTTAATACAGATCCTGGTAAAGTTCGTGCAAAAGCATATGATATTGTATTAAATGGTACAGAAGTAGGCGGCGGAAGTGTTAGAATATTCCAAAATGACGTACAAGAAAAAATGTTTGAAGTATTAGGATTTTCTAAAGAAGATGCTTATGACAGATTTGGCTTCTTATTAAACGCATTTAAATATGGCGTACCACCACATGCTGGTTTAGCATATGGCTTAGACCGCCTTATCATGCTTATGGCAAAAGAAGATAGCATTCGAGATGTAATTGCATTCCCTAAAGTTAAGGATGCATCCTGTCTCATGACAGAAGCTCCTAATGTAGTAGAAGTAAAACAATTAAATGAACTGGGTATTGGAATCACAATACCTGCGGATGAAAAATAAAGTGTAGATACGTTATTTAATCAATAAATATATATTAATAAACATTTATCAATGAATATATAAATCGGTGAATATATAAATCGGTGAATATATAAATAAAGAAAGGGGCTGTCCATGATTTCATAACAGCCCCCTTTTAGATGTTAAGGTAGGTGATTACTATGCAAATAAATACATTGCTAACTACTGTGTTACTAATTTATTTTATTCTTATTAATATTACAGGTTTTTTAGCTATGGGAACAGATAAAAAACGTGCCATTAAGAAAACATGGCGCATCAGTGAAAAACAATTATTTATGTATGCAATGCTAGGTGGAAGCATAGGTTCCATTGCTGGTATGAAAGTATTTCATCATAAAACAAAACATAAGAGGTTTCAATATGGTATGCCACTTATATTAGGGATACAAATTATTTTGTTAGTTTTGATTTTTTTTGGAATCACGCACTTTGGTTTCTAAAAGCTGTAAGATTTCTTGTTTTTCTATGGTAGTTAGTTTGCCATATAGATGAAATAATCTTTTTTCGTCCGAAGTTATTTGTATGACCCTTGAAGGAACGGCTTTCATATTTTCTGAACTAGGTAAAGAATAATTTATATGATCGTGTAAAGCGTCTGGTAAAATGGGAGTAGTATGACTGTTGATTAACTCACCGATATCAATTTGATAAAGATTGGATAATTTAAGCAGTGTCTGATAATCAGGACTTCTTAAGCCTGCTTCATAATGTGCATATCCTTGCCTTGTCATATTAAGATACTGACTAACTTTACTTTGCGTGTAGTGCATTCTTGTGCGTAATTCGCGTAATTTATCTTTTAGTAGTAATTCAGACATCTTTAACTCCCTTCGAGCAAGTAAACTCTAGAATACTTTTTTATTCCTAATTTTAAAGATTAATCACGGGATATTTAATTTTCGTAAATCAAACTGTGCATTTAAATATAGATTGGTAGGACTATTTGTGCAAAGCTGAAATAAGTAATATAATCTACCTATAAATACTATTTATATATCCTATCAGTAAAAGTATTACTTATTATTATACCAATATTTGTTGGAATTGACTTTTAAAGCAACAAAATGTAGCGGGTATAGGAATTGGCTTGATGCTATAATATAATATTATACCAAAAAATTAAACAAAAATTTGCTTTTTTTTCATTGAATTAACATAAAATTTCCAAAAATAATGTTTGACAGAATTCATTTTTAATGTTATGATTAACTTGTTGCAAAATATGCAATGAACGAAATTAATTTATTTGGAGGAATTAACATGAACAAAGGTACAGTAAAATGGTTTAACAATCAAAAAGGTTTTGGATTTATCTCTGATGAACAAGGTAATGATGTATTCGTACACTATTCAGGACTTAGCATGGACGGATTCAAGTCTTTAGAAGAAGGACAAGAAGTTTCTTTCGATGTTGTTCAAGGAGCTAAAGGACCTCAAGCTACTAACGTTATCAAATTATAATCAAAAAAGTTTTCAGTGTACCTTTTTCTATATATATAAATTTTAAGAATTTTATTTTTAACAATTTTTATACAGAAATAGCTATATTGTCATGAACGAAATTGATTAAAGGTTATCCCTAGGGATAACCTTTTTTTGTGGCGATTTAATTAAGTAATCAATACTGGTGGAGTATAATAAACATCTATAATAATAAAACTCTATATTAGTATACTCCACTATATTTATCATTGTTATGATTTAAGGTGATCATTGATATATTTACTAAATATATAATTAAGAGGCTTAAAAAGAAACAGCCCTAAAATAAAGTTTGATATTCCATGGGTAATATCAAAGGGAATTCCTGCAATATAGTAAGCGAAAGCAGAAGAAACTCCACTTTGTAATCCACCAGATAGGCACCCAATTACAAAGGTAACCAAAGCGGATAAACCACCAAAAACTAAACCGTATAAACCAGATACCATGGCCCAAAAACCTGGGGACTTATTTTCTGAAAAAATACTTCCTATGAAATAAGGTATAAACCAAATATAAAGATAGGAAAACCACCATAATCCAAAACCGTATAATAGACCTTCCACAATAACAAAGATACAGATAATATATATGGTTTTGCGTTTTAAATACATAGCATAGATAATAATAAAGAGTGTAACAAGAGATACGTTTGGGAGGAATGCAAGTGCATGTTTTACACCAAGTAAAAGCGTACTTAACATTCCGATTAGAGCCATATCTTTTACATTGAGTTTCATTTTAATAACCAACAGTTAATGTGATTTCAAAGTGATCTCCATCATTTATGGGGGTAGTATCCACACCAGTGTTTAGAGCCTCACCATTTAATGTAAAGTTCCACCATTCTTGATTAGAATCGTTGACAGTCACATTATTTACAGTAGTTACAAAAAGTCCAAATTCAGATTCGCTACCTTCAATTAAATCGATAGACTCTAAAGCTTCTCTTAAGTAACTCTCAGAAGTCTCAATTTCAAAAGATTCACTAGTTCCATCTGTTAGTATAACTTCAGCAACGATATGCTTTATTCCCTCAGTTGTAGCAGGCTTAAAAGTGAGATATAACAATAACATAATTGCGACAACAAGAATAAAAATACCAGTACCAATGAGCACCAAATTCTTAGAATTTTTATTTTTCATCATGTCCTCCTATTTACAAAATTTTTCTTAGAAACTTCAAAAGTATAGCATTGGTTCTTAAAAAAGTCAACTTACAAATAATCTAAGCCAACTTACATAATCTAAAATAAACTTACAAATAATTTAAAAATATTTTACGAAATTCAAAATTATCTTGCACTTTTATGCAAAGTGGATTATCCTATTAGATATATAATGAACACTTAAGGAGAGTCATCATGAGCATTAAAAAACACTCTTTTGGTACAACAAAAGATGGACAAAAAGCAACTTTATATACTTTGACAAATAGAAAAGGTATGTCAGTCAGTTTCACAGATTATGGTGCTAATATAGTTAATGTAATTGTTCCAGATAAAGATGGGAAATTTGATGATGTAGCATTAGGCTATGATAACGTTACAGGATATGAAGATAATAAGCCAGGATATGGATCATTTATAGGACGACATGCTAACCGTATTGGAGGAGCATCATTTGAATTAAATGGTATTCGATATGAACTTGAGAAGAATGACAGTATGAATAACCTTCATAGTGGGTTAAAAAGCTATAATAAATTTATCTATGAAGTAGAGATTTATGAAGAAGAAGATGCAGATTCCATTGAATTCTCCAGACTAAGCCCTCACATGGAACAAGGTTTTCCTGGAAATTTAGATATTAGCTTAACATATACGTTAACTGATGATAATGAATTGGTATTAGAATACTTGGCTGTTTCAGACAAGGATACTATAGTTAATTTAACGAATCATTCTTATTTTAATCTTGCAGGTCATGATTCAGGGTCAGTATTGAGTCACAAAGTATTTATAGACGCAGATCATTTTACACCTACTGATGATAATTTAATTCCAACAGGTGAAGTAAGAGATGTTTCAGGAACACCTATGGACTTTAGAACCTTCAAAACCATTGGACAAGATATTGAGACGGATTATCAGCCATTAGTACAAGCAGGTGGTTATGACCATAACTATGTATTAAATATTAATGGGGCAGATGTTGAAAAAATTGCTGAATTAGTGGAAGACCAACATGGAAGAACAATGGAGGTATTTACTAACATGCCTGGTTTACAATTTTATACAGGCAACTTTATAGATGGAGAAGGTATTGGAAAGAAAGGTTTCCCATATCAAAGAAGAGCTGGAGTTTGTTTTGAGACACAGTATTATCCAGATTCCTGTAATAAACCAGAATTCCCATCTTGTGTATTAAAAGCAGGCAGCGAATATGATTTTGTGACAGTATTTAAATTTGGGACAAAGTAGTATCGATGCAGCCCTAAGAAGGTAAGGCACTGAAAAGTCCACTTAATACATGAACACACCAAATAGAGACTTTTTAGCAACACATAATATAGTTGACTAGATACAATAATGATTATAGAAAAGTGCTTATTCCTAAAAAAACCAAGGAAATAAGCACTTTTTAAATTTGTCCTGTATATAATTATTTAGTACCATATATTCTGTCGCCGGCATCTCCAAGGCCAGGAAGAATATATCCATTTTCATCTAAACGCTCGTCTAAAGCTCCAATATAAACATTCACATCTGGGTGATTTTCTGTGAAACGCTTAACACCTTCAGGAGCAGCTATTAAACATAAGAAATGTATTTTAGCAATTCCTTTTTCTTTTAACAATGTGATTGCTGCACTTGCGGATCCGCCGGTAGCAAGCATTGGATCTACAACAAATATTTCGCGTTCAGAAGCATCAACTGGCAACTTACAGAAATATTCAACTGGTTCTAAGGTTTCTTCATTACGATATAAACCAATATGTCCTACTTTTGCATTTGGTATTAAATTAAGAATTCCATCAGCCATGTGAAGACCAGCTCTTAGGATAGGGACGATGCAAAGCTTCTTTCCTTCAATTTCCTGTGCAATGGTTTTAACCAAAGGAGTTTCTATTTCAATATCAGCTAAAGGAAGTTCTCTTGTAGCCTCATAGCAAATTAACATAGCAACTTCGGATACTAAATCACGAAACTCTTTGGTAGAAGTAGTTTTGCGCCTCATAATTCCAATCTTGTGTTGTATTAGTGGGTGATTCATTGTTATAACTTTAGACATAATCGTGCCTCCAAATATTTTTATTGACAAAAGGTGACCTTACCTAACCCTTTTTTTACCCTGTCTAATATTATAGCAAAAATAAACGACTAAGAAAAGTATTAATTTATATTTTATCAGATTTTTATATACAACTATGGAAATTTATAGAAAAACAATGAAATTAACTGAAAACAGAGGAGAAGCCCAGTAGAGGGGGGAGGGTAACTACTAGGCTTTGTTTTATGAAAAAAATTATCTTATAAGTTTTTTAAGTAGCAATGTTATTTGCTATGTTTTTATTATATTAGACATATATGTTTACAGTATGGATGATTTATGAACATTCTGTTAATATTTTATCTAACAAAATAAGGGAAAATTCACAAATATTACAAAGGGTACAATTTCAGAAGATACAAATACTAATGATAATATTTTTTGATGACAAAAATGTGACTTAGATCATTGGGAGGTTTGATGAAATGTCAAGTGTTTTTAAAAAATTAATAAGTAAGGAATTTGGAGAAAACAATTACAATAAATATTTCTTTGTATGCCAAAAGGGTCTTCATAATAAAGTACTTGATAATAAAGAAATTTATAATGATATTTATGAAAAACTAAAAAATAAAGATAAAATTGTGATTACAAAAATGCAAAGAAGATTAAATGATTCCATTATGTTAACTTTAAGAATCAGTAAGACCTATTTTTTATATTTTATCTATGTTTTAGCAGCTATATTTTTTTTATTAACCAAGGATATTTATCCAGTTATTTTAATATTAAGTATAGTAGGTATTATTGGGGTGTTTCTGATGAAGACTTATGAGTTTATCGTTAATAAGTATTGCTTTATAGATGCCCATATCGTTTTGATTTATAAGACGGTATTAGAAAAAATGTTATTGACTACAGAAGGAAAAATATAAAACAGGAATTGTAAAGAAATGAATTTGATATTTTTATGACTGAGTCTAGCTGTAAGATTAGTATTGGTATTGTTCAAAATATCTTGCAACTAGATTCAGAATAAATATGGTAAAGAATAAATATGATAAAGAATAAATTATAGTAAAGTTTAAATATTGAGTAAAGCTTTAAGGTTATTCTACTATATTAAGTTTTTCGCCGCAGCCTGTACAAAATGCTGCATTCACATCAGTTATCATTCCACAATGTACACAGGTCTTTGTTTGGATGATATTATCCTCTGCAGAGACACTTTCCCCTACTTTTATTCCACATTCAGAACAATAAATGGCATCTTTGGCAATTTCAGCATTGCAATTTGGACAAGCTTCTGTACCTTTAATCATTTGAATATCATTTTTAAGCTGGTCAATTTTTTCTAATGCTTTGCTTATGGTTTTAAAAGTTTCGTCATTATCAATGGGGGGATTCATCTTATTTACATTATAAAATTCTTTTCCAAGAGTGATATAAGATCTGTTTACAATATCTTGCTGGCTGCT
>JBKEAO010000159.1:0-9530 GCA_047972335.1 Anaerocolumna sp.
ACATCTGTAAAAGCATAGGCAGCATAAGCTGCTGCTGTATTTCCATCTACAGTCATTAATATTTTTGACATACATTTTCATTAAATATCCCATATAGGATATTGCCAATAATTTAACGGAAGAATTCTTTTGGCATCCTTTCTTATTTCTGATTTTCTTCCGCCCTATTTAAAGCTGACTACCATTATCAACCCAGTTTTTCGCTTTTTCTACATTATATTCACCAGGTATAGCAACTTGGCTTTCGTCTATTTTACTTGACATATTTGCCCATGCTGCAGTATCTTCGCTATTGGTTGCTTTTACATTATTCATTCTTTTATTATAGGTGCCATTTAATGTCTTCTCCACTTTCTCTTTCATACACTACTCCTTTATTATATTGATACCTATAAACTAACCAACTATGACTTCATTTATACAATGGTAACCATTTTTCATTTAAAAAAGACTATGATAATATTATGTACCCATAATATTATCATAGTCTTTTTTCTGTGTATAAGATCGAACTTTTTTATCTAAACCAAAGATTATTAATCATATGTGAATTCACAAATTCATCAATCAATCAGTTTTGATTATCTCACTCCAGTTATATCCTTTATAACCTCTCCTGCTAGTATAAGCCCTGCTACTGAGGGAACAAAGGCATTACTACCAGGTATTTGCCTTCTATCCGTACATTTTCTTTCTGCGCCCGGAGGGCAAATACAGTTGGCTTTACAACTAATTGCCATATCTTCAATTGGTTTTCTTGCCTCTTCTTTGGAATATACCACCTTAAGTTTTTTCACACCTCTAACTCGTAATTCTTTACGCATAACTTTTGCTAAAGGACATACGGAGGTCTTATAAATATCAGTTACTTCAAATCTAGTAGGGTCAAGTTTATTACCAGCACCCATACAGCTAATAATTGGTACATTACATGCACCTGCTCTTAATACTAACTCAATTTTACCTGTTACAGTGTCAATTGCATCTACCACATAAGAATATTCACTAAAGTCGAATTGATCAGCTACATCAGGTGTATAAAATGTCTGATGGGTATGAACGATTGCCTTTGGGTTAATATCTAGAATACGTTCTTTCATAACTTCTACCTTATATTTTCCTACGGTTTTTCTAGAAGCTATAATCTGTCTATTTATATTTGTTAGACATACTTTATCATCATCAAATAAATCAAAGGTGCCAACACCACTTCTTGCTAATGCTTCTGCAGTGTAACCACCAACCCCACCAATACCAAATATAGCTACTCTTGCATTTTTAAGTAACTCCATTCCCTCGCCACCTAACATAAGCTCGGTTCTTGAAAATTGATTTAACATATATCCTGCTCCATTCTATTTATACAACTTGAAATATGATAGCAAACCTAGGAAGACCTGTCAACTACATTTCAAGGTAAACAGAGTGATCGAGGTATCTTGTTGCGCTTTACCTCAACATAATGGTTCCCAAAGGTTCCCCAAGAAGTAAATTTTAATTAAGATGCACTGGGTAATATATCCTTTAATTCTCTCCCTGACATCAACAAGTTCACAGCTTCATCTCTTAAGTTTTTAAAATATTCAAATATCCTTCCTGCCTCATCTACATTATGATATACTTTCCAAAAACCACAGAGTAAATAGTTCTCTCCGTTATTCTCTATATAAGCTTCCACATCTTTAATGGGATAACCTAAAAGAATACCCAATTCATGAGGAAAATCAGATATTTTTAATACAAAAGACCGATATCTTTTTTTGAAATGATATAAATTCCAGTAAAATAAATCATCTCCAAACATATAACCTGCCTTTTTTAGTACTTGATTATCGGTAAACTTATTGAATATCTCTTCTAATTGTTCTGGATTATAAACTAAAATATAATACATTTTATCTGATTCACATAAAAGTTTATACTGACATTGAAACTGCCTTGTCTCTTCTTTTAACACTTTAAAAAATTTAAGTTTATCCTCTATATATTTTTTATGAAAACTAACTAAAGTAGAAGGTTTTGCTTTCATTAAAGTTGGCATGCAGCTATTTGCAAAAATAAAACAGACATAGGATGAAGTACTATTATCTTTTATATTTAATATATCATGACTCATAAATTTTCCTTCCCTTTTTTCAATATAGTGAATAAATTAACACGTATAAAATCATTTTAATCATATCTAATTTGGAATACTTCTTTGTATTGGATCGTTATGTTTTATAGTTTTTGTTGTATTTAGTATTGTTTATTATTTTTGATATTGATTATCATTATACTTTACATACATCTTATATAATTTAATGAGTGTTGTCAATCCTTTCATATAATTTTAATAAACTTATTTTGTGCAAAGTTTGTGTTTAGTATTTGATATTATCTTTTTTATATACGACAAAAAAGAAGAAAAGCTATCACACTAAATGATTAGTGGGACAACCTTTCTTCCTTATTCGTTTAAAACTGATAAAATTTAATTCATTTTGGAGATATCCACTGCCTTACTCGCTTTTTCAAATTTGTCAACACCAATATGACAATACCCATCAGGATTCTTATCCAAATATTTTTGATGATACTCTTCTGCAACATAATAATTCCTTATTGGAAGTACTTCAATTGCAATTGGTTTCTCATACTTTGTCTGTAAGGTAGCAATGGATTCGGTAATAAAATCCACATCTTCCTCATCTATATAGTATATTCCTGTTCTATACTGACTTCCTGTATCTCCACCTTGTTTGTTTATAGATGTTGGATTAATTACATCATAATATAGTTCTAATATAAAGGATAGACTGATTTTTTCAGGGTTATATACTACCTTAACAGTTTCAGCATGTCCTGTATTATGATGGCATACTTCATTGTAACTTGGATTCTCTGTATTACCATTTGCATAACCTACATTTGTTTCTATAATTCCTTGAATACCTTGGAGATATTTTTCAGTTCCCCAGAAGCATCCTCCTGCTAGATAAATCGTTTTATTATTTTCCATAGAATCTCCTTCTTTCTAGATGATACAATTGCATTTTCTTCTCTCATGTCATGTTAAGAAGATTAAGTATATAGATTAGATTCTCCATCTATTCATAGTATCATAAAACTAAATCATTTTAAAATAATCCGGATATTCTTTTTTTAGTTGTTCCTCATCTAACTTATATCTTGAAAGATGCTTTGTAATAATCTCTCTGGCTAATGTAACGTCATTACTTTTTATGGCGTCTAAGAGATTTCTGTGATCAGAGATGTTTTTAGAGTCTTTGATCACTGATAAACTAAGACTTCTTACCCTGTCAAAATGAGCCATCATTTTGCTGATTAATTCATAGGTAAAGGTTTTATTACATATTTTATAAAGCAATCTATGGAATCCATTATCTAATTCTAATAGTTTATCTCTATGAGCTTCTGTCAAATAAAATTCTTGTAGTCTAATATTCTCATCCAAGGCTAATATATCCTCTTTACTTGCCATCTCACAGGCCATCTCTACCATGGACTGTTCTAATAACAAACGCACATATCTGGCCTCTTCCACCAAAACAGTATCAATGAGGGAAATATAGCTACCCCTTTGGGGATAAATCTCAACTAATTTTATTTTAGTAAGCTCTATCAAAGCTTCCCTGACAGGGGTTCTGCTAATTCCCATTTCTTTCGCCAATTCATTCTCACTTACCATACTTCCAGGTAGTAAATGATTGGATATTATATTATATTCAATCACTCGTAAAGCATATTCTCTTGCAGTTTCTTTCTCCTGGCGACTTAGTACGTTCATATCTAACACCCATTTCATTAGCCCATCATAAAAGTGGTTCCTTCTACGTGGCACTTTATTTTTATTTTCCTTACGTTTTATGAAATTTATGTTATAATATAAATCCCTACTAGTCAATATACTTCTTCAATGTTTCATATACCGCGCCTTTATCTTGTATCATTTCCTTAAAGTACTCTTCTACTTTCTTTCCAAGACCAACTTCGTATAAATTAACACCAAAAATTTCAGCTCTATTTAACACATTTTTTAATATAGAGGATACATCTTGTGACTGTCCAATTGTAATATTAGAAAATATCTCTTTAAATTCATCCGCCATAGGGTCTGGACTTATATCATACGCTGCACCATTGTCATTAACCCCCATCAAATATCTGCACCAGCCCGCTAAGACAAGTGGAATATAAACTAAGTCACTGGCTTTTAGCTCTTTTGAGGCTTCATATGATTTTATTGTTTCACCGAATCTTATACTAAGTTTTTGAGAAGTATCACAAGCAATTCTCCAAGGGGTATCTGGCATAAATGGGTTAGGGAGTCTCACTTCTAAAACTTCTTTTAAAAAGGCTTTAGGCTCAATGATTCCTGGGTCTGTTACCACAACTAACCCCTCTTGGTATCCGATTCGCTCTACCAAAGTTTTTAATAATGTATCATTCATTTCATCAGAGATTTTTTCGTAAGACAGAAGGCATCCAAATACAGCAAGGGCAGTATGTAAAGGATTTAAGCAAGTTGTAACCTTCATTCTTTCTACCTTATCCACAATCTCTCTTTGCGTATAGATAATTCCGCCTTGATCAAGAGGCAATTTCTCTGTTGTAAAATTATCTTCAATAATTAGATACTGTGGCTTTTCTGCATTGACATAAGGTGCAATAAATGTGTTCTTCCTGGTTATAAAAGGAGTGAGCTGATCTATCTCATCTTTTGCAAGCATTTCCATGACTGAATCAGCTGGTCTTGGGGTGATTTTATCAATCATAGTACAAGGATACGCCAAAGTTTCATTTACATAGTCTGTAAATTCCTTTTCAACTTTCCCATTTTCATACCACTTGTTTGCAATTTCTGTTACGGCTTTCTTCAATTTCTCTCCATTATGGGTACAATTATCCATACTCACCATAGTAAGAGGTGCTTTTCCATGAAGAAATCTTTCATAACAAAGTCCAGTGAGTTTGCCCATGTAACTTGTTACATTCTCTGGACCATTTAAAAGGTCCGCCATTACATCATTATAGTAAGTCTGATTATTATTTCCTAGTGTATACCCTTTTTCAGTGATAGTAAACGAAACCATCTTTAGACTTTTATTTCTAAATATTTCTTTTAATCTGTTCCAATCTGTCTCATTACTACTATCCATACATAAGGCTTCTGTAATACTTCCTATTACTTTTTTCTCTAAATTACCATCGGATTTAAGTGTCACCAAAATACTTAAATTATCATATTTATCAAATCCATTATCTATAATCTCATAGTCATAGCCTTCAGCAACTATAATACCTGTTTGCATTATACCCAGATTTAATAATTCTTGGCACACTGCAGCTGGAAAGGCACGAAATATATTACCGCCTCCAAAATGTATCCATTCAGGATTTTCCTGTGTTTGTTTTGTAACTTTTTCTATATCAAATCCAGGTAATTCATACCCTCTTTCCTGCCACCAAGTTAAATCCTTAATTCCATTTCTACTTAATTCCATGGTCATCTCTCCTTGTGTGTATCCTTTAGCCAAAGTGGATATTCGTAGTCCACTATGCTACTTGCTCATAACCTATGTAGCTCCTTTAATATCTATTAAATCCTATTTTGAATTTTTTTCTATCGCTTCTAATATACCATTTAAATAAGTTGCACCTAAAGCTCGATCATATAGTCCATAACCTGGCATAGAGACTTCGCCCCAAATAGCGCGGCCATGGTCAGGACGCAATGGTCCATCAAATCCTATCTCATGAAGTGCCTTCATAATTTCATACATATCTAATGAACCATCACTTGACAGATGGGCTGCTTCATCAAATTTACCGGGAGCATGATGAATTAAATTACGCACATGAGCAAAATGAATTCTTCCTTTTGCAGATTTAATAATATCTACAATATCGTTATTAGGGTTAGATCCTAGTGAACCAGTACATAATGTAATTCCATTAAACGCTGCATCTACGCCTTTAAAAATCTTATGAATATTCTCTTTGTTGATTACAATTCTTGGTAAGGAGAACACAGGCCATGCAGGATCATCAGGATGTATTGCCATTTTGATATTATATTTTTCGCATACTGGTTTAATTTTATTTAAGAAATAAATAAGATTACCTAATAGTTTGTCATTATCCACATCTTTGTACTGTTCAAATAATACCTTTACTTTTTCTAATCTTTCAGGCTCCCAACCTGGTAAAATAAACCCATTGCTCTTTTTGTCCAACTCTGCAAAAATTTTAGTAGGATCTATTCCCTCAATAATTTCTTGATCATAGGATAGCACGGTAGAACCATCTTCACGCACTTTCGCTAAATCTGATCTTGTCCAGTCAAATACAGGCATGAAATTATAACACACTAGATGTATATCTGCTTTTCCTAAATTTTCTAAAGTTTCTATGTAGTTATTTATATACTGATCTCTTTCAGGAAGTCCGATTTTAATTGCATCATGAATATTAACACTTTCAATTCCTTCAATTTTTAATCCCTTTGCTTCCACTTCATTCTTAAGTTCAAGAATTTCTTCTAAAGTCCATAACTCTCCAGCTGCTTTACTATATAAAGTAGTAATAACTCCTGTCACTCCTGGGATTTGTCTTATTTGCTCTAATGTTACAGAATCATAGTTTTTTCCAAACCATCTTAAAGTCATTTTCATATTGTTCACCATATATATATCCAAAGTATCATATGATATTACGCTTATTCATTTCACATTATATTGAATGGTAACACCTTATATTGAATCGTTTCTGGGTACTAGCATATTTCGTATCTTTGAATATATTTATCCTTTCTTTTTTAACTTGTATACTAGTATATTAATTCTCAAGCTGATGTTTGTCAAGATGCTTTCTTATTTCTTTTTCTATATACGTAACTATTTAGTTACCAATATACAAAAGGGGTTGTTACACTGACGATTATCAATGTAACAACCCCATATTTCATATTTTAGCTAGGAGGCTTTCACTATGAAATAAGTGTTATTATAACCAAATAAATACTAATATTTAGTCTATACTAAGGCCTGCACTTACTGTTCCTGCTATTGCGGTTCCAATATCAAGACCAGAAGTTACTGCCGGAGTGATAACTAGCAATAAACGTGTACCTGCGGTTACAGGAATGGATAATCCTGTAGTGATTCCACTTAAAACTTCGCCAATTGATATAATTCCTGTCAGCGAAGGAGAAAGAGGAACAGTTGCGCCAGGAACTGTCGTAAAAGTATTGTTAAGGCCTGTTGAACGATACAATTGAGCTGTTATTGTTACCGAAGTACCAATTAAACTTATTGCTGCACTTACACTAAAATAAGCTGATAGAGCAGTAATCTTACCATTCCTTGGCATGGAGAAAGCAAAATTCTGAAAGCTATTTACTGGAAGAACAAGGTTGCCGCCTGCTATCGTAATCTCTGGACCTGCTTCTCCAAATCCGATTGCACTGGAAGTATTCAGCAAACCACCCAACACTGTAGTTAATAAGGTAGGACCACCTGATGCATAAGGTATAATCGTTGAAGCACCTGGTATTCCTTGTGGACCTTGTGGGCCTACTGGACCCTGTGGACCTACTGGGCCTTGTGGACCTACTGGACCTACTGGACCTACTGGACCTACTGGACCTGCTGGACCTGCTGGACCTGCTGGGCCTGTTGCTCCTGCTGGACCTGCTGGGCCTTGGGGACCTGCTGGGCCTACTGGGCCTGTTGCTCCTGCTGGACCTGCTGGACCTCTTGGGCCTGTTGCTCCTGCTGGACCTGCTGGACCTGCTGGACCTCTTGGACCTGTTTCTCCTTGGGGACCTTCTTCACCTTGTGGACCTTGTGGTCCTTGTGGTCCTCTTGGTCCTGGAGGGCCTGGTGGTCCTGGAGGGCATGGAGGTGGGCATGGTGGATGAGGTGGTGGGCATGGAGGATGTGGCGGTGGACAAGGATTGCAGCCACGATTCCATATATTATTATTTAAGTTAGTAACAATTACTTTTTCATTATTGAAATCATTATTTTTAAAAGTATCATCAAAGTTGTGCATGATTACACTCCTTTCCCAAAAACAGGATTATCAATCCATACTTTAAATTATGATTATTTTTTTGTTTTGTTACCATTTTATTCTATTTTTCATTAAATTATTTTATTAAATTACAATGAAGTTCTATTATCGCATAAGAAAAAGCGGTATATTCTTCATACCGCTTTTTCTTATTATATTAAAACCTTTATTCTGATAATTTTATAATAGTTAATGAAGAAACAACACATCCTGGAAGGAAACAAGGGAATCCAATGGTTACAAATGAATTATTAGAAACTGTAATATACGCAGGTGTTGATGTTACTTGAACTATAGCAGTAATATCTATTTCATTGGTAGCTGCCAAAGCTCCTGCAGTACCACCTGGTACAGCAACTCCGTTTAAATTAATAGAGACAGATGTTAAAGCACCAACAACATTAGCTTCGAATGTTACCAAGTAAAAACCTGGTTCTTCCAAAATGGTTTCTGTTGTATTAGGTAATATTATTCCATTAGGAACTGCTGGAACATTACCACTACCAAATTGGAAATTATCTCCACCTAAAATTGTAATATCTGGATTGATACTATAACGATATACATAACTTGTGAGGCCACTTGTTCCTGCTGGACCTTGGGGACCTACTGGACCTTGTGGGCCGGTTGGACCTTGGGGGCCGGTTGCTCCTGCTGGGCCTGCTGGACCTTGGGGGCCGGTAGCTCCTGTCTCACCTGGTTCTCCCTGTGGACCGGTTGCTCCTGCTGGACCTGCTGGACCTTGGGGGCCGGTTGCTCCTGCTGGGCCTGCTGGACCCTGTGGACCTGTTGCTCCTGCTGGGCCTGCTGGACCTTGGGGGCCGGTTGCTCCTGTCTCACCTGGTTCTCCCTGTGGACCGGTTGCTCCTGCTGGGCCTGCTGGACCTTGGGGGCCGGTTGCTCCTTGTGGGCCGGTTGCTCCTGCTGGGCCTTGTGCGCCTGCCGGACCGGTTGCTCCTGTTTCTCCTGCTGGACCTGGCTCTCCTTGTGGTCCCTGTGGACCTGTCGCTCCTGCTGGGCCTTGTGCACCTGCTGGACCTGAGGCTCCTGTTTCTCCTGCTGGACCTGCTTCTCCTTGTGGTCCCTGTGGGCCTGTTGCTCCTGCTGGGCCTTGTGCCCCTGCTGGACCTGAGGCTCCTGTTGCTCCTGCTGGACCTGCTTCTCCTTGTGGTCCCTGTGGACCTGTCGCTCCTGCTGGACCTTGTGCGCCTGCTGGACCTGTGACTCCTGCCGGACCTGCATTTCCTTGTGGGCCTCTAGGACCTACCTCTCCTGCTGGACCTTGTGCCCCTGCTGGACCTTGTGCTCCTGTTGGGCCTGCATTTTCTTGTGGTCCTCTAGGCCCTTTCTCTCCTGCTGGGCCTGAGGCTCCTGTTTCTCGTGCTGGACCTGAGGCTCCTTGGGGTCCCTGTGGACCTGTCTCTCCTGCTGGACCTTGTGCTCCAGTTGCT
>JBKEAO010000163.1:0-36579 GCA_047972335.1 Anaerocolumna sp.
CATAACCTTTCGTAAAATCAAGTTTATGAAGATTATCAAGTGGCAAAGTATAGTGATCCCAATTCATATGTTGATGTCCATTTATAATAACACTGCCGTCAATTCCCTTACGCTGTTTATCCATAAGTGGTCCAAAGTTAACTCTTCCCATATTTTCCATTAGTATTGACATCGTACTGTTTGGTTCAAATTCGTAGCCAACTGTGTGTTCAACTAACAATTCTCTGTCATATAAAGTTACAACCGGTTCCTCTCCAATGTAAACTTTAGCTCGATCATTTGCATCATGGAGACGTAATTTCTCTAATTTCTTTTCTTTCTTTAAAATGGATTTATATAAGATATATCCATAACCTTGACCTAATCTCTCCATAGATCTTGGAAATGTTGAACGAATTGGTTCAGAAATATCTTCTAGGGATTGAAACAAACCAACTCTATCCTTTAATTTTATTTCACCATAAGCCTTTTTAATAATATTAGTGGTAAATTCCACCTGAGGTAATTCATAATATTTGCCAATTATTTTCTGAAATGCTTTATATTTTGGTGTAATCTCTCCATTTTCTGAAAGTACGGCATCATAATCATAAGAAGTTACATCAGGAGTCAATTCATCATAGTAATTAGATCCATTCATAAATCCAAAGTTGGTTCCACCTATAAACATATATATATTAAGATTACCATACTGCAATGCCTCATCTAAATCCTTGCAGTTCTCTTCTAAATTAGAGGTTTTATGGCCACCATTTCCCCAATGATCAAACCAGCCCACCCAAAACTCCATACACATAAGTGGTCCACCATTTGTAAATTTACTCAAATGTTCAAATTGTTCTTTCATCTTAGAACCAAAATTGCCCGTTGGCAATACACCCTCCATACTTCCGCAAGCAAGGGCATCTCCCCATGGTCCATCTGAAGTTACCATAGGTACAATTGCTTTTCTATCTAGCATTATTTGTTTTATCTCTTCTAGATAAGAAGTATCATCGCTAAAATAACCATATTCATTCTCTATCTGCATTAAAATAATGGGTCCACCATTTGGCAATTGTAGAGGGGCAATTATTTCAAATAATTTATCATAATACTCTCTTACATGTTTTAAAAATGGTTCGTAATTACTTCTAAGTCGCATACCATGTTCTGCTAAAAGCCATGCTGGGATTCCGCCAAACTCCCATTCAGCACAAATATAAGGGGAAGGTCTAAATATAACCCACAACCCTAACTCTGCGGCTATATTAATAAATTTCTCAACATCTAAGATTCCTTCAAAATGAAATTCACCCTTTTTAGGTTCATGAAGATTCCAAGGCACATAGGTTTCTACTGTGTTACAGCCCATTGCTTTTAACTTTTCTAACCTATCTCTCCAATATTCAGGAACGATTCTAAAATAATGAATTGCACCTGAAATGATTTGAACACTTTCCCCATTGCAATAAAATTTATCTCTTATTTCGAAAATACCCTTTCCCATGTTATCCTCCTGGTATATGTATATTTGTTTTATAACAAAACTAAGACCAATATTCTTTTTTGTAACCGGTTTCATATTTAATAATATAATACGCTGTTATTTTTGTCAACAACCCCTCATTATATAGGTAACAATTTAGCCCGAAGTATGTAAGTCAATGAAAAGCCCTAGTTTAAAGATAAAAGAATCATGACTCAAACTTTAACATCTATGTGGCTCTGTCTGTGAAAAACGTTACGTTAAAAATTAGTCACATAGTATAGTTTAGGTCATGATCTTATGAGGTTTATAGCATGTCCGTTACACCGTTTACATTCATATGTTCATGGTCATCCATCGGAATAATAATACATTTTTTTCCATCAATCATTTGGGTCTTGATTTGATCCACTTTCTCAGGCTTTACTTGTAGAACCACATCATAATCATCATTATGACTATCTTTATACGGCCCCCTGTCTTCATCCTCACCCATTAATAATTCATCATTACTCTCCTCATCCACATTTCCCTTATTCGGATTATTCTGCGTAGCTCTAATTGTTTCATCAAGTTTTTCTTGTAATTTTACTACTTGTTCCGCTAATGCTTTCTCAACTTTTCGTTTTTCATTTTCCGCCAAGATTTTTTTATCCAGTAGATAATCCACTACTGGTGGTGCATCATGAAAAGTTTCATCATAAGCACTTTCAATTTTACCAGTAATGTCTTGCGTTAACCCTGTATCCTTTAAAATTTCTTTTACCGTTTCGCTTGTTAATACAACTGGTTCTTCAGACACCACCACAAATTCATCGTCTTCTTCTATTAGTTGATTCAGACTTTCTTGAATATTGCTAATTATTTTTTCACTTTTTTCTGAATCACAGATTGCATTTTTTACAATAGTATGAAAGGTGTTTTTTTGCTGTGTAGCAGTTGGCTTTACCGGGCATCCAAGTACCATTTCCATTAATTCAGTATGTGGTTCTGTTACATTCTTCGTGTAAAACATCACCGAGTGTATATCTGTGCTTCGATCTGTAAAGGCTGGAAATACAAAACCCGTATCTGGCGCGCCTACAATCCAGTCACGATTTCTAGGTCCGATTCTGTTTTCATCTTCTAAGTAACCAAGTCCCGGTTTTGTTAAAGTCATTGGACATAATGCAAATAGCAAGTACTCATATACTTCTTCTGATTCGTCCAATTTAGAATTATCACTTGTTTTTGTTATAACATCATAAGCATCATGAAATACCAGAATAAGATAATTACCAGCAAAATCATAGCTATCTATGATTAACTGGTAATAAGTATCCAAAAGTCCTTCATTTTTTAACTTACTTTCTCTAAGTCCCATTAAAAACCTTTGTTTACCATCCTCATCTTCTTCCGCAAGCGGGAAGTCTAATTTTATCAGATTATTTCCTAGGTTTCCTGATAAAGTTTTCTTTGCAATCTCTAAATATTTATAGAATTCATCTTCTTCAAGGTTTAAAAATGTTTCATTGAATTTTAGTTGTATTTCTTTATCCACATTCACATAACAGCCACACATTTTAGTAAATGTACAACCGGTCTTCTTAAAACGATTTTTTAATTCAAATATGTCCTTTTTATTCATACCATTCCTCCATATAACCATTTGGCATTTGGCAACAGAATTGCCTTCTTATAGTATAACAGTATTTTTAGAGTTGGCAATCCTCCAATTTGTAAACTACGAAAAATTCGTTATGCGCAATCACATAAATTTTTAATCAGCACATCACATAAATATTCAATTAGTGCCTCACATAAATATTAACCAGTGCCTCACATAAGAATTCAATTACTAAACTTTCAATAATTGAATTAATAAAAAATAAAATCTCTGCATTATAAAAAAATATAGATGGATTTATATGCTTCTTACCTCAACAACATATAATCCATCCATATTATTTTTCACAAGCTCAAACTTCGGAGTCAAAAATCTCTATTATACTTGATACTTTTTTATCCGCTTTACCAAAGTTTGAGTTATAAACTAATTTCTTTGTCTAGATACATCAAGCATATTGCTCCTATCTTATTCCAATCTCTGTATCATTCTCTGTCACCTTACTATGTTCTTTTATATACGCAACAATTTCATCAAACTTAGTAAATGCAAGTCCTACATAACTATCTGCTGCACCATAGTATATAGCAATTTTTCCAGACTCTGGATCATGAATGGTTGCACAAGGAAATACAACATTAGGAACAAATCCTCTTTCTTCAAACCATTCCTCTGGAGTTAGTAAGAAATTTTCACAGCGGTATTTTACAATAGAAGGATTCTCCAAATCTAAAATAGCACCCCCTATACTGTAAACGTAACCATTACATGTGCCACTTACACCATGGTAGAACAATAGCCATCCTTCACTTGTCTCAATTGGTGCCGCACCTCCGCCTATCTTTAGTGATTCCCACCAATTGCTTCCTCTACCCATTACATGTCTGTGTTTACCCCAATAAACCAAGTCCGGACTTTCGCTTAAGAAAATATCTCCAAAAGGCGTATGCCCACTGTCAGAGGGTCTACTTAACATGCAGAAATTTCCGTTGATTTTTCTAGGAAATAGTACAGCATTTCTGTTAAATGGCAGAAATGGATTTTCAACTCTAACAAATGTTTTAAAATCAGTTGTTTTAGCCATACCAATTGCTGCTCCATAAAAGTCCTGGCACCATATAATATAATAAGTATCCTCAACCTTCACAAGTCTTGGATCATAAGCATAAATTGGCATAAAGGAATTACCCGCAGTATCCACAAAGGGTATCTTGTTTTCATCAAAATCCCAGTGAATTCCATCCTCACTTCTTCCCATGTATATGTAGGGTATACCGTTAGTCTGTTCTCCTCTAAATACGCCAATGAATTCCTCCCCATAAGGCATAACTGCACTGTTAAAAATTCTTGCAACACCTTTTACTGGATTTCTTCCAATAATAGGGTTGTTGGTATACCTCCAGATGGGAGCATCCACTATTCCTTGGGGTCGCTCCTGCCAAGGTACATTAGATACCCTTGGGGCTTTCATAATAATGTCACTCATCTACTCTGACCTTCTTTCTTTGTATGTGTAATTACTTAAGATTTAACCTTTGGTTGATATAAAAAGTTCACTGTCGTAAAATAAAATGAGGCTTGTGAACTTTTTATATCTGCCTTGGCAAAAGTTGTTAAATATTAGATTTTTTATATTAGGTCCATTTATATTTAATCCGTTTATATTTAGTCCATTTATATTTGATCTGTTTATATTAGGTTATCTAAATTAACCAAGATAATTAATTAAAATATGCATCAAGTGCATCCTGCACCTGTTGTTTGTAGGTTTCCTGGAACTGTGCTGGTGTTGACTCTCCTTTCATTAAGGACATTAAATCATAACTAATTCCAAGCTGATTCCATAATTCAAAGGTTTCTTTAGCTCCTACATCCTCCATAACTCCATAGTTCTGATTCTGCAATTCTTCAGATGAAGCAGTAACTGCATACCACCAATATAGAGCTTCCTCATCATCACGGATGGTTGAATTACCATCATACCAATTCCACATATCATAGAGTACATTGTAAACTTTTTCTGGATCCTTAACACCTGCTGGAATGATATAATACTCACCTGCTGATACCTTACCTGCATTGGTGTCTTGATTACCAGATGGTCCTACCGGCCATTGTACATAAGCTGTGTCAAAAGCAAGGGTATAACCATTTGCACCGCCGTAATCATAGTCAGCTTTATCTGCTGCAATCCATGCTGCAATCGGGAAGAAACCAATGTTACCTTCACGATATTGCCCTCTCATAGTAGTAGAATCATCACCACTTTCGTAATCATATGGGTAGGCTATATTATGGACATTGTACATGTCTGACATCATTTGCAATACTTGTGCTGTAGCTGCTGAAGAAAGTTCTTCTGTTTTGGTAGCTGCAACATGTGCTCCATTGCTCATTAATAATTGTTCAAATGTCTCGTTTTGGAAACCACAATAGCCATATTGATCAGTCTGGCCATCCCCATCTGTATCCTGTGTTAGAACTTTACAGTACTCAATAAATTTATCCCAAGTCCACTCACCACGTAGATATAATTCTCTAGGATCTTCTAAATTGTTATCCTCTAACATCTGCATATTAAAGCCTAATGGATAGGTAGCTTCTACTGTGGAGGCTGCTTCTACTCTCTTTAATAAAGTAGCTTTACCATCACCTAAATCAAGATATTTGATATTATTTTGTGCTGTAAAAAGGTCATTGTCAGCTGGAATTACTGTTTTTAAATCTGTCGCAAGGCCATTAAGCGCCGCAGGGATACCAAATGCTAACTCTACCAGATAGATGTCACAATCCGGTGTACCTGCAAGTATGGAGTTATTAATAGATTCCTGTACACCAGCATAGGTTAAATTCTTCCAGTAAAACTCCACATTATATTTATCTTGAATTTTAGCTACATTATCAAATTTTAAATGTGCTGCTTCAAGACCAGAATAGGAGGGATCATCCTCTACAGATGTATGGGAACTGTCATAATACTGAATCCACCAGGTACCAATATTAATGGTCCTTTTTTCATCTGTACTGGGCTCAACCACTTCTGTTGGTTCCTTAGTTGCAGACTCAGTAACTGTATTGCTAGAAGGGGTATCTTCCTTTGCCTTATTGCTGCAAGCTACCATGGTTAGGACCATCAAGGAAGCTCAGATCAGAGCTATAAACTTTTTTTTATTATTCATAATTATAATCCTCCTTATATGATTTGCTTATTTTGCAGCCTGACCTACGCTTACACTATACACTTCCCATGGAGTGTCTGATTCACATTGCAAGGTTAAACCCCAGGTTGATTTATCTTCTCCACAATATTGTGCAATCTGTTCATAGGTAATCTGAGCTACACCATCTAGGTTTGCTGCCTGACCATTGGTACCATCACCAACTCTCATCCAACCTGCAGTTGCAGCGGGTAATACCAACCATAACTTACCTGATTCACTTGTATACTTTACAGTGATAGCAGAACCTGGTACCAAAGCGTCAATAATTTCTTGTGGCATATCAAATCCATTTTGTGCCCATCCATCACCTTTTATAGCAAAGTCTTTAAATTCCACCAAATTATTTAACATACTCATGGTGGAGGCTGTTCCCACCTTTAGGCTATAAACTTCCCAAGGCGTATCTGATTCACACTGTAGTGTAGCACCCCAGGTAGATTTATCTTCACCACAATACTGAGCAATCTGTTCATAAGTGATATAACTCTTGCCATTATAGCTAACAGCAAAACCATTGGTTCCATCACCAACTCTCATCCAACCAGCTGTAGCAGCAGGGAGTACTAACCACATTTTACCAGATTCACTGGTATAGCTTACTTCTATCACAGAACCTGGTACCAAAGCATCTATGATTTCTTGTGGCATATCAAATCCACTCTGTGCCCAACCATCTGCTTTTGTAGCATAATCCACAAATTCCACTGGGTTTGATACTGCATAAACAGGAGCTTTGGTTCCAACTTTTACACTGTAAACTTCCCAAGCACCAGAAGCCTCACACTGCAATGTGATTCCCCAGGTAGATTTATCTTCTCCACAGAACTCTGCAATTTGTTCATAAGTAATTTGGGCTATATTTTTAGAGTTATTCATATAGGATTTTCCGTTGGTTCCATCTCCAACTCTCATCCATCCTGCTGCCGCTGCAGGCATAACAATCCACATATCCCCATTTTCACTTGTATATTCAATTTCAATAACAGAACCAGGAACAAGAGCTTCTATGATTTCTGTTGGCATATCAAATCCATTTTGCGCCCATCCAGCACCAGTACAAGCAAACCCCTCAAAATTAACTGGATTTACTGCGACTGCTAGATTGGATAAATCCTTACCACTACTTTCAAAACCTTTTGGTGCCACAAAAGCCACCGAGCTATCTGCTTTTAACACATTGCCAGAGGCATCTAGAAAACGAATATCGTCTATGAATATGGTTGCATTACCGTTTCCTTCGGTAATACCGTTATCTGTTTTTAGACACACAATCAATATATTATTGTGATCAGCGACAAATCCTTTCCCTTCATTTAATTTGGTAATAGATTTATTAGGATTTTTAGATTCTAAATAAACTGACCAGTCATATTTACTTTCTTCTAGTTTTTCACCCGTCCAAGTAAGTACATTTCCTGAAGAAGCACTGAACTTACCATTTCCATAAGAAGTACCTATGGTCATTTCTACAGATGCAACTTTAGCAATGTCAACCCCTAATAGACTAGAGGCATCAATGCCCACATAAGGTACTTTTCCATCAACATTTTTTACTTGTAAAGCTTTGCTACCATTGTAATCAACAATGGAGAGCTCTGAGTGATCTGCATCTGCCATCTGTGTATACAAAGATATAAATCCTAAGTTACCGTCTTCAAAATCAAGACTAGCTTCAACTACTTCAACAACTGGTGCTGGTTCTTGTGTAGGAGTTACTTCCTGGGTAACTTCTGTTACTACTTGGGTATCCTTTTTCTCTGTTGTCTTGTCTTTACATCCAACTAACGTAAGAGCCATTGTTCCTGCTAAAAGGCATGCATAGATTTTTTTGTTCTTCACCTTTTTCAATCCTCCTTTTTAATATGAAAAGCTGATTTGTTGCTAGGTAAGAGAAAATCACCCCACAATACCACTTCTCTCTACACCCTCTATAAAGTATCTTTGAAGCAAGAGATAGATAATAAGTATAGGTAAGACAACTACTATAATGCCGGCATTTAGATACAATTCCTGAATGGCTGTATCAAGAATTTTGTAATCATTTGCGATGGTTGCCTGCAATATGGATATCTTCTTACTGATTACCACATCCTCACTAATCAAAAATAATTTAGCAAAAAAAGTATCATTGAACTGCCATACCATGGAAAATACTGCCACAGTAATAACAGCTGGCATAGCGTTTACCAACATAATTCGAAAATAGGTATACCAAACGCCTGCCCCGTCTACAAAAGCCGCCTCCTCAATTTCTTTTGGAAGGCCTCTAAAAAATTGATTAAAAATATAAATATATAGCCCAGATCTAAGTCCACAACCAAGTGCAGTCATAATATACATAGGGACTGGTGTTCCCATGAGATTAATTGGTGCTCCAGTTATTGCAGTAAATATGCCAAAGGGATCAAATTGCCTAAAAGTTATGTAAAGCGGAAGCATAATGGTATGTGTTGGAATTACAATCATCACAACAACACAACCAAATAAAAGTTTCTTAAAAGGTAGATCAAATCTTGCAAAACCATATCCCACCATAGAGCATATAACAATTTGTAGTAGCATTAAAGATAAGGTATATAGCAAATCCCTGACCATAGTAGGTACATAATCCAACGACTCTAGGACTAACTTATACCGTTCAATAGTCGGATACTGTGGCAAAACAAATACCATAGGATTATATGCATCCCTGTCTGATGAGATAGAATTTACCACCATTCCTATAATCGGTGAAAGAATCACATATCCCACACCAATCAAAATAGATATCCTAAGTAAGGAAATACATAAGTTCTTTAAGTCGTTTAAAAAACTTTTTCCTTGATCTTTATTCTGGCTTATGGCTTTTATTTTAATTATGCACTCTGTTGCTGCCGTATTTTTTATCATAGCATTTTCCAACCTTCCCTTAATTATAATAAAAAGTACGCTTTTGAATCAGACCACATACAATTACTAGAATGATACAAGTTATAATTGTTGATATCAGACTGAATACACTACTAAGTCCATAGTTAAAATCCGTAAAGGCAGTCTTATATGCTAAATCTACCACGCTGCTTTCTGTGAAGCTATCAACAATGGTATATACCACATTGGTTATAATATGAGGCATTACCATAGGGAAGGTCACCTTCCAAAAAGTCTCATAACCTGTGGCTCCTTCCATCTTTGCCACCTCATACATAGAGCCTGGTATGGATTGCAGAGCTGCTATAAAAATAATTATCTGCACACCAGAGGCTGCAATAATATCATTAATTCTTGCAACGGCTGTAATGATATAACCGATTAATGTCACTGGCAATCCAAGGCTCATAAACAAATCAACGAAATAATCAATATCAAGGGCCAAAGAAAAACCAGATGAAGAGGCAGTGGTTAGCATTTCAGTTGCTTGGGAGGAGATACCTCCTTGCATCATCTGAGCAGAAAGGTCCATTGCTGCAGTTATCGCCCCAGAATTCATAATAATTGGCAGGAAAAATATTGCCCTGACTATGGTTCTTCCCTTAAACTTCTTATTTAGTAAAATAGCCATAAATAAGCTAAAAAATGTAATCAAGGGAACATCCACCATCATATCTAGCACAGAAGCTGTTAGTATCTGTTTAAAGGTGCCATGTACTCGAAATGCATATCGAATATTTTCTAACCCTGCAGAAGTAAGCTTATATCCCCCATTTACAGCATCCATGGTTAATTCAGAGAAAGCAAATTGTCCTGTCATTAGAATAGATCTGACATAAAAGATTAGAAAACCCACAAACCATGGCAATATGAATAAAAAACCAGTCATTTTACGTTTTTGGAGTAGAGTTAATTTCTTTTTTCTTTTCATTTACTTCCCTCCAATCGATAGCCTGATGCCGGTATTTCAATGCCTTCACAAACTATACTTTCCTCGTTATAATTCAAGTAAATGGTTACTCCATTACTATAAGTAACCTTTCTAACTCCATCCTCAAGTATCTCATGATCTATCATCAAGGCTCCACTTACATGTTTTAAGACATCATTCACCTGATTATATAGCGTAATTGCTTCTCCCTTTAACACATCATAGGTAGTAGCATAATAACGGTTTAATCCTGTATTTTTCATTCTGCTAGACTCTTCCTTAGTAAATACATAATGAGGAGCTGAACCAGTTTCAATTATCTTTAAAATAGTCTCACTTTCACTGTCTTTATTATAATAATTTAATAAATCCGTAGAGTAAGATATGCTTCCATGTATGATCATCTGGTACAGTGGTATCTCTTCATCTACTATCTGAAATTCATTATGACTTATGGGAACATTAATCATATCAGAACTATAGCGAAAACTATAATCATTGGCGCTATTTGTCATGAGCTGTTTACCTGTAGTTTTTAATAAATCCAGTTGCCCTAGGACAACTTTTAGCGCTTCCTCTCGGTTAATAATGTTGGTACGCTTTTTATCAGAATAAACCAGATTTCCCAAATCTCTCAAGGAGATACCATTGATATCATATTGATCAATTTTATTTACAAATTTACTTACATACCTTGGCAAATACCTTGGAGATAATAAATCATACATGGTTTCCATATACCCTAAACTAGAAGTGCTTCTATAAGTAGCTGGATTTACCTGACCCAAAGCCACTACATAACCTGCGCCATAGTACTTAGAGGATTCTGCTTCATAATTAAAATCATCATCTGCAAAGGTTATTTGTTGAAATGTCACGTCTGCATACAACCGTCCCCCATTTTCCAAAAGGGTATCATTTAATTGTTCTAAATCTGATTTGCCACCAAGTTTTCTTAACACTTTAATTTTATCTGCAGTCTTGTGATAAAACCCTCCATTAAACCACCCTTGCAAATTCATGACTTGATTTGCAATACCTGCCTTAGCTAATTCCTCTGACATTAGACCTGCTTCCTCAAAGGTGGTCATTGAAAATGTCTTTAGAGACTGTATACCAAGAATATGTGAAGTTTCTTTTACTCCACTAATCACATCATAGTAAAAGGGGATATCTCCTGTCTGTGTATTTGGTACAAGATCACCATTTGCTAACAATCTTTCCCTAAAATAATTGGCTATGCCAGCATAGCCCTTATATTCTTCTGTTAGAAAGGTATATTTTACTTCCAAATTTACATCCGTTATTTCTGGCTCTAATACATATACATCCTGGCTGGAATTACCAAACATTCTTAAATTATCTGCTGTGCGCATTACAAATGTAGGATAAGCATAGTTATAATCATTATAAACACCTGAAACTCCAGCTGTAATTAGGGATAAACTAGCTCCCTCCTCAATGGTTGCAAGAATGGATGAGTTCTCTCTACATATTCCATACAAAGGAAGCTTTGCGCTAATGGTATTCTCTGTTGTCGAATAATTAGCCGCCAGGGGATCAATATCATAAACATATTGGGAATAAGAGGCTGCATCTACCTTACCATTGTTAAAATAAATCATGGAGCCAGAACCATTTGGTACAACCATATAACCTTCTTCCGTTGTATCAGCCGCTCCCAAAAACCTTAAAAGCTGTATACGATAAATAGAACCACCGCCATATTCTTCTATTGCAGATACGGGAATAGAAACCTTTAATCCATCTTCTTCTAGTCTATATTCCAGAGGGATCAAAAAAGAGATTGGTAAAACAGTTTCCACGCCAGCAAGCTCCATCTGTTCTTCATATTCTGTATCTGTCCAGCCTATGCCATCAAGCCATTCCTGAATCTTTTTGATGGTCTTTGGATTTTTTTTTGCAATACCATTTAGTTCTAACATCCCTTCCATGGTAGTACTTGTGATGTAATATCTTTGAAAGGAAATAGAATTCTCCTCTGATAGTTTCAAAGAGATTTCCTCAAGTTTTTCCTCTGTGACATAAAGAGGAATATTACCTGTTTTACTACTCTCAAAATCTCCCAATCGGTAAATATAACGTATCCCATTTTCTAAACTTTCTGCAGTAATCTGGCCTTTTTCTACAGCCATGCTATAAGAATCAAAGGTTCCTGACTTAACCTCCTGATTATAGTAGTTGATCACAAATTGAGACTTTAAGTAATTTAAATTGGTCCCATTGGCTATGGTATCTTCTTCCGCCTCCAAAGGATTGGTATAAGTGACTTCTCCATTTCTTTTGTCAAATACTGCAATGTTGGCTGTGGTTGTATCTGTATACAGCTTTAGAAACTCATTTTCACAAACTAATTCCATTCCATATACATCTGCGCTATCTTCTTTAACTGGTTGATATTCACTGCCCTCTTCATAGTCATAACTGGTTATATAATCTTTGTACTTGTTATATGCTAGGTAATGTATAAAATAATAGGTAAAATAAATAACTCCTATTAATAGGACTATTCCTAAGATGCCAAGCACAAGCTTTTTTGACAATCCAAAAGGTAGTCTTTTCTTCTTATATTGCAAAGACTTCATGCTTTCGCCTCCTAAGTTCTAAATATGATTTCTGTATAAATACTTCTAAAAAACATCATTACCATTCCCAAAAGATTGGATAAAAGCAGTAATAAGAATATAATGATTAACATAGCAATAAAGGTTAGAACCAAAGTACCAAGGGTTTTTCCCATGGTATAATTATGTATTTGCATAATACCAATGAGCATCATGATAATTCCAAATACAATGCCTGCACCAATGAGTAGAATATAAAAGGGTAGTTCCTCATCTGCAATAAATCTACTTATAATAGTAGCCGCCCCTAATGACACACTAATTGGAAACGTACTATACCCTACAGCAATTAATATATCCTTCATTCTTCCCTCGCCATTTAAGAGACAAGTAACCGACCAATTGCTAGAGCAGATCAGCAAATAAAATAATAGGACGCCTATCATCTCAAAATAACTATCAACGGCTCGTGGATCAATATCATTGACTACAAAACTAGCGAGCAACCTATTTGCTGAAAAGCAGGCTGAGAATATAATAACCAGAATTACAGCAAGGGGTACACTTCCTCTATCTTCATGACGAATCCAGTAAAAACCATCCATAGGGTGAGAACTTGTGTAAAACATATACTTTATTTTTTCTTTAGAAAAATATTTACCCATTTGCACTCACCCCTTTTCTTTTCCTCATCCAATATTTAAAACCTTTCCATATTAAAATAAAAATTACAATTCCAGAAAGATAATAACTGGCATTTTTCGTTAATATGCCATTGCGATACCGTTTATAGGCAATAGAGTAATAATCACGGTTCATACCAAGTTCTAAATATTTTAGAGCTAATTTATAGTCCCCAGCTGTTAGGTAGGCTTTCCCAATACCTGTATTAGCAAGTTCATTATTCTCATCTAGTTCTAACACTCGTTTCCATAAATCCACTGCCATTGCCTCATCACCATCAAAGCGAAGACCTACTGCTTCATTCATAAGCCTTCCGTACTCTGAAACTTCAAAACATATGATTTCTCCCCGATTGGCATCTAAAACTGCCAATCTACCACCAATGTCCTCCATTGCAACAGGTAAAGAAAATGTTCCCTCTTGTGTACCTAATCCACCAAAAATATATAAAAGATTGCCTTCATGATCATATGTAATAATACGTCCCCTTTTTCGGTCCAAACAAGAATATATGCCATTTTCTCTGTACACTACATCAGTAAATTGAGAAGGACCTGCATATTCAGTGGTTCCATGAATCCATAAGTCCCCTCCCACATTTTTATTTGCACCTTTTTTAATTACATCTTCTCCCTTAGGATTTAATCTTCTAACACCTTGCACACCCGTAGGATCAATGTTAGATGCATATACAAAACCATCAGGGTCAATGTCGATGCCAGTAAATTCTGTAGGAATATAGAGCTGCTGCTTAGATCGTTCCTCTTTAGTTGCAATTCTCTTCCAGAATTTTTCCCACAAACTAATTTCTACTTTAATGGTTCCAAAAAAACTAGAGAAATCACCATTTGACTCAAAAACCATAATTCCCTCAAACATATTTTGTGCTATCACATAAATTCGATCTGCATAGTCCACTGTTATTTTAAGTGGTATAAATACATAACCCTCTTCTAAGCTTTCGGATTTTGGATTTTCTACAATCTTAACCAAAGTTCCATCTTCTTCTAGCACTACAATACGATGATTTTGGGAGTCTGCGATATAGATTTGATTGGACTCAGATACCGCCACCCCATATGGTTGGTTAAATCTATCTTCTACCCCATTATTCTCAAAGGTGCTTATGATGCTTAATACTTCCTTCATATCCTGATCGAGTACCACAATTCGATTATTACCTGTATCAGTTACATAAATCTTCCCATCTGTAGTCTGGCTAATATCCTGAGGTGTAATAAATTTACCAATATTCTCACCCTGATAGGTTAAGGTTTCACCTCTTATTGTACTATCTGGAATATATGCTGGTGGCGTATAATGAATATAATTACGGTAATCATAATTATAGGTATCATAGGGAAGTTTAGCGGCTTCTACCTCTTTCCCAAGGAAGGGTACCAGAAGGACTGTTAATAAACCAAGTGCTATAACTTTTTTTATCATTATGAAAAATTTCATGGTCCTCTCCTCCTATTATTCTTTCAGGCCAGATGATGTCATAGTCTCCAATATATTCTTCTGGCATATCAAGAAGAAGATAATTGGAATTGCTGCAATAATAAAGGTAACCGCAGCTG
Source organism: Anaerocolumna sp. (assembly GCA_047972335.1). Taxonomy (GTDB): domain Bacteria; phylum Bacillota; class Clostridia; order Lachnospirales; family Lachnospiraceae; genus Anaerocolumna. The sequence goes on from JBKEAO010000163.1 coordinate 14,986, forward strand.
CTGCACCAGCTCTTGCCATACCCCCTGCGGCTATTTGCTGCAAAGAAAACTGGAGTGGTTTTAGCGCTTCATCTCTAAGGAAGGTACTTCCAGTATTTCCCCACATCTGTTGAAATTGAAAGATAGCAAGGGTTAGCCAAGCTGGCTTTACATTTGGCATAACAATTCTGAAAAATATTTGAAATTCGCTTGCACCATCAAGTCTTGCAGACTCCATTAAAGAATCTGGCAACTGCTCCATAAATTGCTTCATAAGATACAATCCCATACCAAAGGAGCATGCAGGTAAAATCAATGCCAAGTAACTATTGTTAATGCCTAACCAAGATATAATCATATACTGCGGTGTCTGAGTTACTGTCCAGGAGAACATCATGGATAAAACAACAAGATAAAATAATATGTTTTTCCCTGGAAAATTATGTTTCGCTAAGGGATATGCAGCCAAGGATGCAATGATAACATGGCCAAGCATACCGCCTCCTGTAATAATAATTGTATTTAATATGTATCTAGAAAATGGTACCCAAGAGTCATTCATCAGAGCAAATAAGTCTGTAATATTCTCTAAGGTTGGATTCTTTACAAAAATTTTTGGTGGGAACTGATACAGCTCATCCAAAGGCTTTAAAAAATTGTTAATAACCAAAACAAGAGGTAATATCATGGCAATACCACAGACAGCCATAATGAAAAATAAGATAGAGTTGCCTGCCATGGAACGGTTTAGCTGTTTTTCTCTTCTCTTAAAAATGAACCATTTACGCTTTTTTATCATGCACCAACCCTCCTAAGTAGTTTTTGAACCAACATATTGGTACCAATCATTAACATGAAGAGCACTGTTGCAATGGCGGATGCATAACCCATCTCAAAGCGTACTGTACCATAATCTAGTAAATGCGTAACTACAGTGGTACCGGCGTAATTTACAGAAGGGTTACCCGCCAGCTGAATGGAAACATCTGCTATAGCAAAGGAACCAGTAATTTGCATAACTGCACCAAACATAAGTTGAGGCTTCATCGCTAGTAAGGTAACATACCAAAGTTCCTGCCACCTATTTTTAACACCATCAAGAGCTGCTGCTTCATACAAAGTTTTATCAACGGTCTGAAGTCCTGCAATAAAAGCTAAAAACCCAGTTCCAAGACTAAGCCAGAGCTGAACAACGATTAAAAATGGAAGGACCCATTTCTCCGTTTTCATCCATACAATGGCTTCATCCAAAATTCCCAACTCCATTAACAAACCATTTAAGTAACCATAACGATCCCCTGATAAAATCAACGCCCAAACCACATATGCATTCCCACAAATGCTTGGTGCGTAGAATATTAAGGTTAAGAAGGCTCGCAACCATCCTTTAAATTCATTGATAATCCAAGCAAATAACAAACACAAAAAATAACTGACAGGTCCCGTAACAACTGCTAAAATCAAAGTATTTTTAAGAGACTTTATGAAGATATCATCCTCAAGAAATAATTTAATGTAATTCTTCCATCCAATAAATTCTGGTATTTCAAGCATATTGTAATAAGTAAAGCTAAATCCAATACTCATAACCACCGGAAGTATGGTAAAAAAGAAAAATAGTATAAAATAAGGAGCCAGCATAATGTATGAAACTTTACTTTTTTTAATACGATACAGTAAGGTTCCTTGCTTTTTGGCAATCTCTAGAGCTTCCTTTGATATATTTACTTGGGAAATGTTTTCGTACTCATCCATTTCTTTTCCTCCATTACTTTCTTTGACCATCTAGTGCAAGCTCTTCCCGTTTATAAGTAATCTCAGCATTTATGTAGATAACCTTATCCATAAGTTCTTCTCGCGGTAAAGCTGTATCGAAATTAGTTACCACTTTAAAGAAAGCATTATATACATTACGCCAGGAATAATAACCACCAGGAACCTGAGGTATACCCTTTACCCATTCCATAGATTTTTTTAAGGCTTCAAAATCCTCCACAGGCCAAGGCATATTTAAAAAAGCTTCATAATTTGCAGTAGGTACTCTGGCTGCTGAACCCATTAATCCTTCCATCTCACGACCATACTGGGTTTGTGTTTCCTCACTGGTCCACCATTTTATAAACTGCCAACTAGCATCAACATGTTTTGTATCTGCCATAATCATACTAGCAAGCCCTGTACTAGCTACAGAATGGTCCACAATACCATCAGCCTTTTTGGTACCAGGTATCTGTGTAAAGTTCCAAAGACCTGCTATGTCTGGTGCCGATACAGAAAAATTATTATAAGTGGTATAATCTGCAATGATAATTGGACATTCTCCCGTACGGAATCTCTCCTCTACGCTAGTTTCCTTATCTTGTTTATAATCAGTATAATATTCGCAGAAATCCTTGAAAGTATTGACTGCAATATCTGAGTCCAAGGCCGAAGCTTCACCATTCTCTGTATAATAAGAACCACCATTTTGATAGAGCATGGATGCAAAAATTTGTTCCGTTGGCAACATACCAAATTCCATCTGATTCTTAGCAAGCACTGTCATTGCTACCTTCACTTCCTCCCAAGTTTCTGGAATTTCTAGCCCAATTTCCGTCAAAATATCTTTTCTATAAAACATAACCGGATAGGTAATTGTCTCAGGCAATGCATAAACTGACTCTTCATAGGTAAACTGAGTCATGGCTGCCTTAGAAAACCTAGCTAGCACCTGGTCTGCATCTTCAAATTGTTTTAGGTTAAGTACTGCATTTCTAATACCATAATTAACCGGTGTGTCATTTCCTGTATTTAAAACTGCACCAGCTGCTCCTCCTGTATTCGCTACCTGAATTGCCACATCTGGCCCTTCACCAACTAAAGTTGCCTTTAATAATGAAGACATATCGACTAGCTGTACATTAACACCTACTCCCGTCTCATTGGTAAATGTTTCGTCAATTAATGATTTAATCACATTTGCCTGGTCTCGCCCCGAACCAATCCACAAGGTAATTGTCTCGCTCTCAGTATTGGAATCTTTTGCAACACTTCCAATACGGTTATAATCCACAACAAATGAATAAAACAATCGCTGTATTTCAAATGCAATTTTATCTAGGATGGAATTGTTCTCATAGGTAACATTTACATCTGGCGAATAGATGTTAATACGATCAATTTGCAAAGGTTGATTGATTACCTGAGTAATCCAATTACCAAGAGCCCTTACATTTATTTTGTAAGCTGTAATAACCCTTACAAAATATTCCTCATCCTCTATCAATTCATTCAACTGATCCCTCATGGTCAAAAGCACCGCTTTTTTATCGGAATTCTTTCCTGCTACCTCTTCTAGAATATGAAGGGCTTCATTGATTGTATCCCTTGCACGAATCAATCTTTCCTTAAGTTCAGGAAGGACTGCCGCCAACTGATAGTCACGAAAAGTATCCGGTTTTACACCAATCACCTTAATAACCTGCCTGTATATGGTGTTAAGTTGTTGAACAGAATCTTCTACTAATCCCACCACTTCTGAGAATTCACCTAGGACAACTTCCATCCTAAGACTATGATGACCTTCTTCCAAATAAAATCGATAAGCCTCACCTGATTCATCAGAAATCACATCTTCGCTCCAATTCTGACTATAGCCAAATGCATACTCTGACATTTCATCAAAAGGTACTACCCCATCTATGGTAATACGTCTTGACACATGAATACCTCTTGAAAGATTTTGCTTATCATAAAGGGAAATGTTATAATACCCACTTTGGTCAACGTTAAATTCCCATTCTATCCACTGTCCTACTAGCCTCCAGGAATTCCCCCCGATTGCATTATTTAGTAACTCCTTGGCACTAGATGGAGAAACGGTTGGTGAAGATTGATCTTGTTTTGGATATAACATCTGAGAAGATGTCTTTGTTGCATATTCTCCTTCGATACAAATATTAACATTACTGGTATCTTCTATTCCAAGGTCTTCCCACTCACTCTTTACCTCTTCATAGGATTTTGTGGCTCCTTCATTATCTAATACCAACTTATTGATTAACATGGGTTCCTTTAGGGAAACCATAGATATTGTGTGTTCACCTGCTTCAAAATAAATAGAGAGAACATCCGTTATGTACCCATTGCTATCATATAAATATCTACTCTGCCATTCAGGGACTTCTATACTTTTGGGCTTTACATCATTTCCCTGATTGTCCTTTGACCAATTCATGATTGTGACACCATTTTCATCCATGTAAGAATCCACTACCGCACTGGTCCAGACTCTATTAAAGGTTTGCATGGCAAGTTCTTCATACGGAAGCTTCCCATCTACAAAGATACTTCGTTCAATGTCAGAATTTTTACCCTCTACAGGATAGTAAAGTACGGATAAATTATATAAACCACTTTCTGGTACATCCACCTCAAATTCGATTAAGGAATCTTCACTTGTTAATACACTATTACCAGCCATCCCCTCATAATCCTTATATAGTTCTGGGATGACTTTTGTATCCTTTTCTTCGTACCTGACATATCCTTCTGCTGGAATTTCAATTATTCCATGAGGACTAGAGGCATTCCCATATTGTTCTACATATTCTTTGTAGGAAGGAATGGACTCATCTATGTTGTAGGTACTAATGATTTCATCAAATTCCTCCATATCCATATCTGTCTTGGCATAACTATCCATCTCACCTATATAAAACAGTGGCAGCACTGTGATAAGAACCAATAACAGAGCAATGATTTTTTTACATGTTTTTCTACGTATCATACTTTCCTCACTTTTGCACTGTCTATATGTATCAATATCTATAATTAGAAAAATCAGGTAAATCTTCTATTGTAATGACATCTCCATCCTCGTATACCTTTTTCACCATGGATTCCTCTGTGTACACTTGGCTAATACTAAAAATTGAGGTGTCTTTTGCAACAAATTCTCCCTGCCATGTACACCACATACCCCACATAGCTCCATCTCTTCTTGCAAGGTCTGGATTAAAGAGGCAACCATTTTCTGTCAGATAAACAAGTTTTTTCTCTTTACTATAATTACTTGCTGCATTAAGATAAGATGCTGCTTGTGATGTATAAACTCTCTCACCTGGGTAAATATCTTCTCCAATGATATCCACATATTCATCTCCTGGATACCAATCTGCTTTTTGTCCATTCCACACCCATATGAGATGATCCAATCCATATTCATTGGTTAACTTATCATATAATAAAATATATAATTTCTTATAAGCCTCAGCTCCTGATGACCCCCACCAAAACCATCCACCACTTGCTTCATGAAGTGGACGCCAAAGTACTGGAACGCCCTCTTCCTCTAATATAAGCAGCTCTTTCGCGATTGCATCAATATCTTTCATTAATAACTGATAACCTTCTTCATCTCCACCATTCATAATCTTTTCTAAATTGATATTGGTAGCATCTGTATAGAATCCTCTATACCACTCATTTGTCAGATATTTAGATGGTGCATTCCAATGCCAGCAAAAAGTAACAATACCGCCACTATTCCAGAAATCTATGGCATATTCTGTTGCATACCCCTTACTTCCATTCTCAACTCTAGAAGGTGTATATTCAATAAAATCTAAACCTAGCACCGCAGGCACCTTACCAGTAGTCTTTTTAATAACTTGAAATTCTTTTCCATACTGTCCTGTATCACAAAACTGTCCTGATAAAAACTTCTTTCCATATATATCACACAAATAGTTATATAACTGCTGTGTGATTACTGTAGCATTTGCATTGGAAAGATCTGCCTTAATCTCATATATGTCAGGATCAATTGGAGCAGCAGTAAGTATTTCAAGAGAATCAAGTGATATCCACCCCCAATACTTTGATATTGTAATCCTATGCTCTCCTGCTGACAGATACACCCTATGTAATATAGAATCTGTTATTTCTTTCTTCTCGGTAATAATAGTTCCTAACTGTTCACCATCCACACTAATATAGTTATGCTTTTCTCCACCTTTACTTGCTGCCTTAAAATTTAGATCATAAAAACCATCTGCATCAATCGTAACGATAAATGTGCAGGAATCTGTATCTTCTTCAAACCCTTCCACTCCACCTGTACCAGAATATTTCATGCTATCAGGAATGTTTACCACCTTTACATTGCCCTGTAAAATAGCCTCCTCTGCTTCAAATATACCCACTGACTCCTGAACAAAATGTTCCAAGTTATTGTTTGATACATTCTCCTCTATATTATCTACCTGTTTCAATCCTACTTCCGTACTTCCATCTCCCTTTACAGTACATCCAGTAGCTATCAAACTAATCATAGCTACGATACCAATCCCCAATACTTTTTGCCCCTTTGTCATACCTCTCTCCTCTTTTAATAATTGTTAATAAATATTAAGTTAAATTTAAGTTAAATTATCCTGTATTTAATGAGCTTAATTACCGTTTGCTTTATAAAGCTATATTACTATATTTTACCATTTACTTCAATAGCTTTTATGCATTTTGTCATTTTTACTAATTTTAAATTAATTAACTTGTGCTTTTTTAACAATTACTTCTTTAATAATACTGGTATTTTTTTATCTTTTTTAGAATATGACATTGCATTTACTTAATTAAAATTTATTTTAGTCTTTTTTAACTTGTCCAAATTAATTACTTGATATAACTTTTTTAACTTTATAAATATAACTTAGTAAGGAGAACTGTATTTGAATAATCCAGTTGTTTTTATAGTTAATTTAGATGTATACTATTACCATATAAATTCTGAAAGAAGAATGGACTAAATTAGAATGTAGTAAATTCAGAATGAAAAATAGGAACTATAGTAGAAATAGGAAACTTTAGAATATTAATAGATAGAACTTCAGAATATTAACAGATAGAACTTTAGAGTATTAATAGATAGAACTTCAGAATATTAACAGATAGAACTTTAGAGTATTAATAGATAGAACTTCAGAATATTAACAGATAGAACTTTAGAGTATTAATAGATAGAACTTCAGAAAAGACAACAACGTTTGGACACAAAAGATACAACCCCAGAAAATAAAAGGAGAGACCTATGACAAAACAGTATAACAAATTCATGATTAGAAATGCCACCACAAAAGACAGCCTTCTTTTGTCTTCGTGGTGGAATAACGGAAAATTAATGGAACATGCAGGATTTCCAAACGGTACAGGACAGACTCCTGATAGTATTGTTAGTAGTATATTAAAAGATAGCGATAACACTCATAGACGTTTGATTATTGAAATCAATAGTCATCCAATTGGTGAAATGAATTATCGTAATATGGGCAATAAAACCGCAGAAATCGGCATCAAAATCTGCGAATCCTCGCAACAAGAAAAGGGACATGGCAGAGTCTTTCTAAGTATGCTTATTGGGGAACTCTTCTTAATGGGATATAATAAAATAATTCTCGATACCAGTCTTAACAACACAAGAGCACAGCATGTTTATGAATTACTTGGCTTTACCAAGCTCAAAGTAAACTATAATTCTTGGAAGAATCAATTAGGAGAACTCCAGTCCTCTGTTGATTATGAATTATATGAGAATCAATTTGTTAATTACGCAAATTAGGACTTAGTAGCATATAATTTTCACTAGGATTCCTGAATAGCTTAGTTAGTTATAGTAGTTTAGGCAGCATGTGTGTATTTAAGTAGGTAAGTGGTTTAAGCAGTTTGTGTGTATTTAAGTAGGTAAGCAGTTTGTGTGATTTTAAGAAATAAGCAACCCCAATATAGCAAAAGCATCTCCAGTTGAACCCTCTTTCTTTCTTATCTCCAAGGTACGCACTTTCCTTTCTTCAGACACAAAGACCTCCTCAGTCTCACCATAATCGCCCCAACCTCCAGAGAAATTGCTATCCAAAGTTTTCATATAATTACCATCCACGATTACCTCATACTGGCCACCGGTACCATTGGTTAATTTTTGATACATAATTCCAATATTACTTGCTTCCACTGTAAATGTGATACTTTCTTCACCAGTATCAGTACTCCAGTTATTAGGAAATCTTGTATTGACCTTCTTCGCTTTAAAACTTCCCCATATCATAGGTTCTATATCTGTACTATCTAATATTGTAGCATCCATATAAACCTCTTTGGTAACTGGATCTAATTTAAAAGGAATTACTTCTTTGGGTATGGCGTCTAGTCTATTATAAACATCCGTGAGAAACACAGAAAAAAGCTCTCCCACAATGGCATGACCTCTATCATTTGGATGAATATTGTCAGGGGAAATATCCTTCCAATTAAAGTGATTTTGTTCAATTTCTAAAAGTACACCATTACCATAACTTATCATAGAGAGCCCATACTGAAAACCAATATTTGCATCAATATTCTGGGCACTTGTACCATCCTCCATAGTCATAAATAAAAGTACAACAGCTGGGTTGTTATCCTGTTTTAATATTCGCCTTACCAGATTGTCATAACTTTTCTTATAGAAGAAACTATTACCGTCATTTACTGAGAATTCAACTACTACAAAATCCGGCTGATGCGAAAGTAAATCTTCATAGGCACGATGGACACCAAGATATGAACTAGTCCCTCCAACACCTGCATTTATAAATTCAATTTCAGCCTCTAAAAAGGTATTCTCCCACCATTTTTTCAATAAAGAGGCATAGCCCTTACTGTATAAAGAGGCGGAATAACCTTCAGTTATGGAGCCCCCTATCACACCAATCGTAACCTTTTCGCCTAACACAGCCTTTCTCATAGCTGCAGCTATTCTTGTCAAATCTCCTTCTTTAAAGGCAGTAGCCCTCTCATACATTTCTTTCGTTATAAAGGTTTTATCTTCCACCACTCCCACTACAATCTCTTCGTCATTCACAATAATTTCCTCCATACTAGTTTCAACCACTTCTGATTTTGATTGTATTTTAAAGATTTGAAATGAAATAATACCAATGATGACCAATATTACATATATAGCTATTATAAACCCTACAATTATAGCTAGTATCTTAAAAAATCGATGCCAACGGCCATTTTTAATTACAAGCTGCTCATTTATATTCCTTAATTGATCAGCTAAATTATCTCTATCAAACTTATTACCAATGTTACTATCAAGATTATTATTCAGGTTATTATTCAGGTTATTATCAAGCTTTATCCCTAAAATTTCACTTACAGATACTTCGAAAACATCTGCAATTTTAATGAGCATATCAGCATCAGGTATCGATAACCCTTTTTCCCATTTCGAAATAGTTTGGCGGACTACATGCAAACGATTAGCAAGTTCCTCTTGGGTTATCCCCTTTTTCTTTCTCAGTATTTTAAGATTTTCAGAAAACATAATCCTGCGCTCCTTTCACAAGTTAATAATAATCTATATTTGTCATCAATAAAAGCAATGCATATTAACATACAGGCTAGTGAAGCCACATTACTTCATTTCCTTAATTATACATTTCAAAAAATTGTAAGTCAATCTAGTATAGAGAAGGATAAAGATCTATTAGAAGTAAAAAAATCACTAACCCTTAATTTATAAGGATTAGTGACTATTCATCATTCCTATTTCAGTGAATTATTTTACCGCTCTTTTATTCTTGCACTAGATACTCTTGTTTTCCCTCCTCAATCTGTGCAGGATTGTCTCCAGCTGTGATCCAATAATCTAACTGTTTGGTAGATTCTGCAATCCACTCTGTGGTATTACTACCAAAATGGACTTCCCCAATAGCAGCATTATGCCATAAAAATCCATAACCTAAATTAGACATATAAAATGGTATACTAGCCTGAGAATTTCTATGTGCAAGCTCTAAATTGCATCCCTTTAAGTTCATAACCTCCTGCTGATACTGTCCCATTCCATAAATTTTCTCCTGTGAATTTGAACGAAAACTTGCCTTTAATCGGAAGCTTTCTCCTGACAAAGTTCGAAAATCCCTAGCTTTTAAGGTCAGTGCCCCACCATTTGCAATCTCCTGTAACAGCAGTTCCCCTTCCTGGTTATAAAAAGAAATCTGTAACGTATTTCGCCATGACTGTACGACTAATTTGGCAGTAATTTTCCCATTCGTAATGACTGCTTCTTTCTCACCTATTTCAATTTTTATTGTATGCATTGTTTTCGGCTCTGGTCTTGATGCAATATAGAAATCCTCATAGTCTGATTTTTCTCTTAAGAACGAAGCCTTCTTTACAATTTTCGAAGCTTCTTTATCAAAGGCACCTGATTTTACAAGATTTTGATTAAAGTATGCTATGATACCGGAGTGTTTTGAAGAATCATATCCTGACAAGCAGTGATAGAACGCATCGCATGGAAAATAGCGTAATAAGAACGATTAATGGATACTTTATATAGAGATTCCTTTAGCATTACTTCTGAAGCAGATAAGTCTTCTAAAGCCTTAGAATAACGGTATGAAGATAATTCTTTTATGCTGCCTTCCATAAAACTACACCATCCTTCTTAACATTTTTATAGAAAGGCAATACGTTTTCCCATTTTAAAAATTCATCATAATCAATATCAATAACAGAAAATACCTTGTTGTATTTTAAATCTAACTCTAAAGCAAAATCGACCAATTTATCTTGAATGAATTGACTTTTGGCATCTTTTATATGATGGCAATATCAATGTCCGATTCAGAGGTATCGGTTCCTCTAGCAACAGAGCCATAAAGAATTATACGAATCAATCTGTTTTTAAAAATTACTTTTAATCCTTCAACTAGTTCATTTGTAATCTTTTGATTCATGACTTTGTCACCTCCTAATATGCTTGTAGTTTAACACAATATGGCTTAAATACCTATATACGCAAAACATTTCATTCTACTTAGCCTTTTTAAACTTTTCTTTGGGTACAAAAGCAATTGTCAGACCAACAACAACTAAAGTCCAAAAAAGTATTGTTAAAAATTCTAGATTGTATTCCTGTATAAAATATTTATAGCTATACCCAGTATGCTCACGATTCCAGTTGTACCACTTTTCTCCATTGTTGTAGCTAATATATGGAACAAGCACTTTAATAAATCGGGATAGAATATAAATAGTAAAATTTCCAAACATCCCAAATGCAGACACACACAATGCAATAATCTTTTTTATTTTCTGCCTAGTTGCAGTTTCGGTATTTTTAACTACTAGAACATCCTTGTCGCTATTATATTCATCGTTTAATAAATAGTCTGCAGTTACTTCAAAAAGTTTACTTAACTGAAGAACATTTGTCGCATCTGGTTGAGCTGAGCCGCCTTCCCAACGAGAAATCGCTTGTCGAGATACATTTAACTTCTCTGCTAAATCCTCCTGGGACATACCATGTTGTTTTCTTAATTTAAATATCTTTTCTGAAAATTTCATTTTGAAATCCTCCCTTTATTTGTTGTTTTCATTGTAATCAAAGGCGTGTTGCGATACCATAACATCAACTTTGCAATTCCGCAACAATACGTTACATTGCTCTAAAATCTTATCATTTACAATCACAACCAATTATATATACAAATTATTACTTATCTGCTAATTCTAATGTAAAGAAGGATACTGACTTTATCTATTATAACATGCATACTATTTCCTTTACAACATATTCCAATAACGGTTACACATCACATTTATGTATGGGTAAACGTGTATTGGTATTTTTTTCGATAATTTATCTGCACACATTCTTGCACACATGGGGATGGCAAGATTGGGATTGATTAATTTATTATGTGGATTAACAACTAAATTTTTTTTCTATTTTCCATAAATCATTAACGGAATCTCGTGTAGCAATCCATCCTAATGGAAGTTCCGATAATTGATTGATAGTAATATCTACAGAAATAATCTCACTTAATGTAACTACCATAGCATTACGAATACTAACATCACTTCCATCGTGAAATTGCCAAGCGCCATCATCTTCATCATGAGAAACATAAAGAATTGGCATTTCTCTATTAATTACTTGAACTGTTGTAAATACCGCTGTATTCTTTTTATCATTAAATTTCCATCTTCTAATCATATTAACTCCTATAACTAAGTAATAATAAAAGGTGAATCAAAGCTAAACTACAAGTTGAGATTTGAACTTATTGCCTGTTTATAGTCCATATAAGCCTTATCAATCACATGCTTAAAAATGTTGTAATCTTCCCATGAAAATCCAATTCCAAGAACAGTTCTGTTAAGTTTATTTTCCATACAATTACAGTAATCATCTAAATAGTGAGCATTATAGTATGAATCAACAAAGTCAATTATTTCATCAGATAAATCTTCTCGTGATAAAACACCATCACAATTATTCATTAGAAAATCTATTCCTTTTATTTTTTCATTCTTTATATCTACCACATCTTTTTTTACATCAATATGTAAGGAACTAAGAAAATTATTCTGAATAAGGGAAAGAAAAGACCAAACAGATAGTGAGAGAGTCACTTTCGAATATGAATGGAAACGACGTACTCAAGTGTACTCAAATCAACTAAAACAAAAAATCGCCAGAAGCCTTATGAATAAAGGACTTCTGACGATATTTATGAAGCGCGAGACGGGATTCGAACCCGCGACCCTCGCCTTGGCAAGGCGATACTCCACCACTGAGCCACTCGCGCAAATATTTTTATGTTTTAATGACAAGTGAAATTGTAACACACACAACCTTTTATGTCAACATATTCTTTTATCATTTTCTACTATTTCTTTTATCATTTTATTCTACTTTTTCTTCTAGATTTCTTCTATTTTCATTCTATTTATTTCATCAACTTCTATTATTTCAACTTTTATTATTTCAGCTTCTACTATTATCATATACTATTATACCATTTTATTATTACAAATTACATTCATGATACCACCCTAATTATTATTAATAATCGTGATATCAATATAACCATTCATACAAGAAAGTCTCCTCATGAATTAGTAGAGACTTTCTTAATGCATGAATTATAGATTAATTTTAATTTCTATTTAAGAATCGCATTCTATGTTCTGAATTAGCTCTTGGTTTATCTCCAACATTAAATTCATTAATACTCATAGAATTCTTCAATTCCTTAGATAAGGAATCTGCGCATTGACGACAAACACGTCCAAATTTAATGCTTTCCCCACATACTTCACAATTTAAAAATATAACTGATTCATCTGGTATAACTAGTCTCCCATCCTTTAAATAGCTTTTGATCCTTGTTACCCTAACACCTGTTTCCTGAGATGTGTCCATAATAGTTGCGGAAGGGTTATTATATATGTACTCTTTAACTGTTTTAAATTCCAACTCATCTTCTTTTTTACATTCTTCACAAATACATTTACCTATTCCAGAATACAAAAACATATTTCCACAGCGTAAGCATACTTGCAAACCACCATTTTTATTAGTACTCATAATGCATCGCACCTCATAATATAATTTTATTAATATTATGAGTTAAGCGACAAATGAGGTGTTTTATTTTACCTCTTTGCTATATTGTTCCTTGAAAATTTAATATATTATCTTTTAATTCGGATTTCTAAGGTCATAAGTGCTATTTGAGATGTTATGCGTGTACCATCTGGCTATTTTATTAAGCATTTGCAGTTTTTAGGGTACACGAAGCCAAACTGGTCATGTATTTGATCAGTTTTCGAACATTCATGCCAGCTATTTTAAATCCAAAATAGAATCTACACTTGATAAGTCCCCGCACAGGCATTTTATCTACATGATGTCGTTTCCTTAGTGCTGCCGGAATTGTTTCTACACCATTTCTATATCTTGCAAGTGCTTTAAATTCATCTGTTTGGATAAACCGTTGTTGTTGTGCATGGTAAGCAGTACGTTGTGCAAGCTTTATCGTAGCTACTCGCTTGTGAATAACGGGATTACACTGTTCAAAATGAGGGCATCTCTGACAGGTTTGTAAGGGAAATGATGCTTTGCACTTTTGAGTATTTGTATCATATACGTTTGATTTTGGAGTAAACCCTCCTGCACATCTGATCAGTTCAGTTCCCGCTTTATTAAACTCAAACTCTGCCCATAGATCACTGACATCGGCGCCTTTAAGATCGGTAGTGACAAGCTTTATGTTTTTGGATGCTGCAAGCTTTGCGTTTTCATTTCCGCAATAGCCACCATCTGTAGCAAGAATAGTTTCTTCGTTGATGTCTGGCTGACGTTTGATATAGTCCTTTAGAAACTGGCTGTCACTATAGATATTCTGCTCAACCTGATAATCGATTACCAGGCTCTTCTCATGATCTGCCTGTTCGACTACATTTGCTATATAGCCGCGATATTCAGCTCCTGCTTTTTTTCTATATGTAGCATCAGGATCGGCTGGGTTCTGAATGATTTCAGAATTCATTCCAGAAGATTTCTCTTTGAGTGTGAAATTGCCATTGCCATCTATTTTTGCTTGCTCTCCAATAACTCGAATGAGTAATTGATATTCACTAGAATCATCATAGTTACCACTACATGCTGTTATTAATGATGCAGCATCCTTCAGAACCGTGTTGATTTTACTTTCTGTATCTTCGCTTCGATTATGATAAAGGACTTCGTTATGGTCAGTGTCTTTTATATAGTGCTTCATGCTTTCTGGAAGATTAGTATCATCCTTCCTGCTCATAAGTCTGCACATATTTGCAACACAGGTATAAAGCAATTCCAAACGACTCATTTTTTTAATATTTGATGCTACCATAAGAGAATCCATACGGCGCATACCAGTATTTAAATGCATCATTTCGGACATTTTTAATGAAAGTGATGAAATACAATCATGAATGAGATCAATACTAGTACTTTCTTCATAAGCATTACATCTTGCCCTGAAGCGACCAAGAGTTCTGTCATTTAAAGGCTGTTCTTCAAAAGATGTGGTATGAAGCGCATACTGATAACGTATATCGAATGGTAGTGTTTCAACCAGCTCCTCATCAGTAAGACCGAAGATTTCCTTTATGATGAGAGCGCCTACAACGACATTAACAGGTGTGTTATATCTGGATGGACGTTCGCTGTATAATACTCTAAAAGGTTCTTCATTGATTGCAGGAAATACGTTTTCGGAAAAATATTTAGCCCATGATTTATCTAACATTTTTAATTCTCGACCAGTCAGGTTTGATGTGGCATCAAATAAATTGAATTGCTGTGTATCGTTAGTGGCGAAAGACATAGATAAAGTTCTCCTTTTTTGATAACACCATTATACCACATTTTAAGATAATATATTAAATTTTCAAGGTTCAAATAGCCCATTTGTCGGGCAACTCATATTATCGTATGATAACATTAATACAATCTCAATAATAATGAAACCTCGTTATTTCTTTCTTATATTCTCATTTAATATTCTTACTTCATATATTAGTTTATATTAAACGTATAATTATCTATTTACCATTATTTACGTATTGTTGTAATATCTTACCACACGAATCAAATTTTGTAAATATATAAGATTTTTTGTAAGAAATGATTTCATTTCATTGGGAAATTATGCGGTTTATTGTAATAATTTTCATATTATAATATAAGAAAATATTAAAATATATTAATTCCACCATACGCTACTATTATATTTTTAGATGCACATACATTTTATACTACTAAATAATTGCAAAATGCTTCATTGCATAATAAATCCCATCCTCTTTTATATCTTTTGTAATAAATGCAGCCTTCTCATAAATACATGCATCACTTTCTCCCATTGCAATGCTATTGGGTACATATTCAAACATAGTAAGGTCATTAGAGCTGTCACCAAAGACGTAAGCATCTTCCTTAGACAAATTATAATGTTCTAACAGTCTTTTAATCCCAGATGCTTTTGTATAACCCTTCGGCGTTATCTCACCAAAACCTTTGCCTCTGTCTACATAGTCATACCCTTTTCCTAATTCCAGTATAAAGCCTTCTAACTTTGATTCATCACTGAGTTTTGTAAAAAGTTTATCATATACAATATCATTAGAATCCCAGTTCTTATCTATTCCATATCCTTTTGCTTTAAAATGATCTTTAATATTTGTCATTTCCTTAGTGTAAAGAAAGGTATCAAAATAAACATCATGAAGGCCTTCCAAAACTGCATCTATTTGATATTTCCGCAACAACTGGATAATCCTGTGGCATTCCTCTAAGTCTATGGTTACATTAGTAATTACATTCCCTTCTGCCTTCACGTAAGTTCCGCACCCGCAAACATAACCATCAAAACCTATATCTCTAATATCTTTCTCAACATTAAAATATGTTCTCCCAGTATTGATAAAGGTTAGATGCCCTTTACTTCTAGCTTCTTTAATCGCTATAATCGTACTTTCAGGTATTTCATGGGTATCTTGGGTTAATATTGTTCCATCTATGTCAAAAAACATAATTTTCCTACTCATATTTAAATCCTTCCTAATCTTTTGTTTCTATGTATCAAATAATATTTAGTTCATCCTCATCCTACATATACCAATTCGTTGGAACAGGCATATCATTTCCAAATAAATCAGGATTTTGTTGCAGAAATGAACTTGTTAAGTCAGCCATTGCCACAGCATCTCCTAATATACAATTAGCCTCCCCAACTTTGCCTTTATGAACAATTCCTTTATGTAGAAAAGGTTCCTCCATTTTATCATAATTTTCAGATATACTTCTAACAATTGGATTGTAGTGGCGATACATGGGCCTATCTATTACCTCATCATTCCAATTAATAATTTTTAGATTCTCACATTTTTCTGTTAAACGTAAAGGAATATCACTCCATTCTTCTACACTGTGAAGAAAGGTATTACGCCTTAAATCACACCCAAGCAATAGAATTTTAGCCTTTCTGTCATATAATTTTCCCCAACACCCATGCCTTGGACAAGGTGTATCCCATTGCTCTTCACCAGTTGTATACTCTATAGCATCTTTTCCAATGGCTGCTACAGAATGAGTTGGATGGAGGGAACGAATAACGCCAGGTCTTTTTAAAAACAGATTTGTTAAAATTCCTACACAGGATGGCTCTGTCTTCGGATTATACACATTATAGGTTTCATTGGTTTGCTTCCATGTATGAGTGGGAAGAATTAAAAGCCCCTCCTTCATATATTCAATAAGAGCATCTAGAACTGTATCTGCTCCACCTTCTACCTCTCCTATTGCTTTCATAGAGGAATGCACCATTAAAGTATCACTTGGTTTTATGCCAATTGTTTTTAAATCATTTATTATATCATTTTTTGTAAACATAGTTTACTCTCCTCTCTACATAAAATATCCAGTCAGTTTTACCTGGAAATATTTTTAGTTAAGTAATACATTTTCATATTTTTTATTTCTATAAATAATTATGTTTGCTTGTTTAGATTTTCTTCTTTCCCTACATATAGCCTATAATAGCATATATAACCTAGTAAAGATACCTTATCTGTCTTTTCTTATTAACAGACTACCGTAATCTAAAGTCAAAGCGGATATTCGCAATCCACTATACTACCTTATCATAAACTAAATGCCAGTGAGTGGTATTTGTGTAGGAACTTTTACACCTGCTCAATCAAGGAAGTCTCCCCCCACCCTGAGACTTCCTTAATTAGGTTATACCATATTAATAATAAATAAAAATACAAATTTAACTGGTAATTTGCAAATTTAATGATATAATTTAGAATATTCAGCAACAAAAACTAATTAGTCTAACGAAGGAGTTATTCATGTCAGGTTCAATATATGGTAATAGTTTTAAAATTTCAACTTGGGGAGAGTCCCATGGTGCAGGTATAGGTGTGGTTATTGATGGTTGTCCTGCTGGACTTACAATCAATGATGACATGATTCAGACCTTTTTAAACAGGAGGAAACCAGGCCAGTCTAAGTATTCCACTCCGCGCAAGGAGGATGATAGGCTGCAGATTCTTTCAGGAACATTTGAGGGGCGTACAACAGGTACCCCCATTTCCTTAATGATACACAACGAAAATCAACGCCCGTATGATTACTCTGATATTGCCAGCTATTATCGTCCCGGCCATGCAGATTATACTTACGATCAAAAATATGGCTTTAGAGATTATAGAGGTGGTGCACGCTCCTCAGGTCGAGAAACAAGTGCAAGGGTAGCTGCTGGTGCCATTGCTTCTGCTATCTTAAAAGAACTTGGAATTAGTGTCTATGCTTATACTAAGTCAATTGGACCCATTTCTATTGAGTATTCAAAATGCAAAAAAGAATTCACCTATCAAAATGCATTGAATATGCCAGACCCAGAAGCTGTAGAAAAAGCAGAAGCCTATATTGAGCATAAGATGGAAGAGCAGGATTCTGTAGGTGGCATCATTGAGTGTATCGTTACAGGAATGCCTACTGGCATCGGGCAACCTGTATTTGATAAATTAGATGCTGCATTGTCTCACGCTATCATGTCCATTGGGGCAGTGAAAGGTTTTGAAATAGGAGACGGATTCCTAGTAGCCGATAGTTGTGGTTCTAAAAACAACGATTCTTTCTATTACGATGACAAACAAAATATCAAAAAAAGAACCAATCATGCCGGTGGTATCCTAGGTGGTATCAGTGATGGTTCCGAAATTGTACTTCGAGCTGCAATTAAGCCAACTGCTTCTATAGCTAAGCCCCAGCATACTGTAAATAAAGAAAATGAAAATATTGTTGTTGAGATACAAGGCCGACATGATCCCATCATTGTACCTAGGGCTGTCGTAGTAGTTGAAGCTATGGTAGCAATCACATTGGTGGATCAGTTATTTCAAGGCATGACTTCAAGAATAGATAAAATCAAAGAATTTTATAATAATAATTAGTATTTAACAGTTGAATGTGACGTCCTATGATATTAGTAATATCACTGTCGCAATAAAAGGTTCTATACTATAAATAGCAGTCACTTTCTCGGTTCTAATAACCTTCTAAAGTGGCTGCTACTTTCTATTCATCTCTATTCCCTACCGGGTCATTACTTCCATCATAGCGGTGTGAGCCGCTATAGCTCCACCATCATATAAAATATCTACTCCACATAGATAACTGCATTCATCTCCAACCATAAACGCCATCATTTTGGCTATTTCTTCTGGTTCACCAACACGCCCCATAGCTCCTCTTATGGCAAAACCAGCTGCCTCTTCTCCCTCAACTTCTCCCATAGGAGTCATAAAGGTTCCCGGAGAAATGGAAACGATACGAATTCCTTTCTTACCATATCGAAGTGCCATTCTAGAGGTATACCATACAACAAAGTTCTTAGAGATTGTATATGCCATTCCTGTCTTTTGTCCTTCAGGTACAACTGTAATCATCTGATTAGCTGCTGCTTGAAATTTATTCACATCGGTGAGACTTAATTCATATAATTCCTTTGGAACCCTACTGTCTGGAAGCATATATGCTGACATAGAGGACACATTTAGAATACAGCTGCCTTCTCCCATAACTTCTGCGAATTCTTCAACAATGTTTATAGTTCCCACTGCATTTATTGTAAATATCATTTCAGCACTAGCCATATGAGGTGAAACACCCGCTGCATGGATTACTGTTTTCACTCTACCCTGCTCCCTGGCATACGCTGCCAATGCTTTTACAGATTCCCTATCCCCAGCATCACAGGGAAATGAAATTGCATCTATTCCTAAAGCCTTTAGATCCGCTATTGCATCATCTAATTTAGAAACTGTCCTTCCTGCCAGAATTATTTTTTGATCTTTACCAAGAATCTTTGCTGTTTCAAATCCCATACCACTCCATTGGCAGCTTTTCCCTAGTTCATCAATGGCTGCTTGATAAGTCACCATGTTCACCACAAGAATTGGCTGAGCTTATCTGCGCTATGACAAATAGTGCGAAATTGTATAAATTTAAATTTTGTCACACTTACGACGTATGATAGAAACTATAATTCGCGAGGGGTATAGCGTTCGGTCACTATTATCAAAAAACGTCTTTTTTCATCAATACGATAAACTATAGTGAAATTTTTTACAAAAAGCTGCCTATAACCTTTTTTGATATAAGCTCTAACTTTACATTTTATGCTTTTGTTTTACTATAAAATTCAAAATAAAGCCAATCAGTGTTGAGGAACCGAAAATAATTCCCCATATTATCCAGGCATTATTTGTTCTCCCTCCACCTGGGTCTATGCCATCAGTATTAAATTTCATAGCAAAAATAAATCCACCCATATACCCCATAACAGTGGCTACTGAAATTATTTGATTTCCAAATATAGTTGCGATAACTAATATACAAATACTTAATAGAGCCAATAGATTTGGCCATTGTTTCATCCCATGCATTTCATAAAAAGTATATCTACATAACCAATAGGATATACCAAGTAATCCAGTCATACTGATTCCCCACCGACTTTTGTTTTTTTTGTCTATTCGTTTCAACGATATCAACCTCCCGTTTTATAAATTACTTTCATTTCATAATCACTACCAAATGAGTAATATCTGATGTTGTAATATCTTTAAATTTCAATGTAACTTAGTTAATTCACTTTAACATTATAACATATTCTTATTCACTCTCATAATCTTGTATGTTTGCACTACTTTTTTTAAGCAGAATCACATCTGTCACTCAGATATCCCTTTGCAAGTTCTTTTGTGGAACCAAGCTGAGAAATAATTTCTAAAGAAGTCTTTTTTTCGTTATGTTGCAATTCTTCAATATAACTTTTTAATTCTTTGACTACATCAATTCGTTCAGAAGTTGGCATGCTTCTCAAATGATTCTCTAATTCCGATAAATAGTTTTCTAATTCTTTTTCCATGCAATTATTCTCCCTTCATATACGAAATTGCCATAGTTAAATTCTCCCACTCGTGAGACATGAGTAAAAGATATTCTTTACCATTAGCTGTAATAGAATAATATTTACGAGGTGGCAAACCTTCACTTGTTTCCTGCCAAAACGAAGTTAAGTAGCCATCATGTTGTAGTCGTCTAAGTAGAGGATAAATTGTGCTCTCTTTGATGGAAATTATAGGAAACTTACCGATTTCACTTATTATTTCATAGCCATAACAGTCTCGTTTACTAATTAGTGATAAAATACAATATTCTAGTGTACCCCTTCTTAGTTGAGATTTCCATTCATCAATATTCATATTGCACCTCCTCGATATACATCGTACTACATAGTATATCGTGCATCAATACTTTATTTATTATTTCGTATATATCATTGTAAATAACTGCATCCATACTCAATGCACTCGTGCTGGAATTGAAGTAAAATCAGCTCATGATATTCGGAGAACCGTTGCATCAAAGATGGATAGAAATGGCGTTCCGATTGAGATGATTCGTTGTTTCCTCGGTCATAATAACAGTTCCACCACACGCGGCTATATTCTTAATAACAAGGGAAAGAAAAGACCAAACAGATAGTGATAGATTCACTTTCCGGGATGAATGGAATCGACGTACTCAAGCGTATTCAAATCTCATAGAACGAAAAATCCCCAGAGACCTTGATTTTTCAAGATTTCTGAGGAAATTAATTAAGCGCGAGACGGGATTCGAACCCGCGACCCTCGCCTTGGCAAGGCGATACTCCACCACTGAGCCACTCGCGC